>DVKN01000089.1 GCA_018716005.1 Candidatus Scatomorpha stercoravium | reverse complement strand
TCCCAAAATAACCCGGCCTCCGCAAGCCGGCTGTAGCCTTTATAATATCATTTTTGCCCCCTCCCGTCAACGCAGCCCCCACCAACCGGCAGGGGCTGCGGATAATAGCGGCTGACCCCTCAGTCGCCTGCGGCGCAAATGCCTCCCCTGCAAGGGGAGGTGGGCCGCGCAGCGGCTCGGAGGGGTCCGCGCGCAGCGCGGCGGGTCGGACGATAGACCAGCCATGCGCAAGCCGCCCTTCGGGCGGACCCCTCAGTCAGCTTCGCTGACAGCTCCCCTTGCAGGGGAGCCTCTGGGCTGCGGCGTATCTGGGCGTTGTGGGAACCACCCGGCCTTGCCGCAGTTTCTCGCCTAGCGGCGAGAGGGCGGTCGAGGTCGCCCGCCCGAGGGACTCGAAGGGGAAATGTACCGCAAAAACATACGTTTCGCGCCCTCACGTTGCCAGTCCAAAGCCGGCACATCGCAGCCGGCGAGGACGGGTACCACTTTGGTAGGGCGCGCCATTCAGCGCGCCCGCCGAGCGTACGTCGGACTATTGCCCAGCAGCCGCACCGTAACGCAACGGGCGGCGCGGCAGCGCTGCGTACGTTTCCTGCCCGCGCCGGTGCGCGGCCTATCACGCGAAAGTTTAGGCGGCCCGGCTCCGCATGCAACCCCGACTGACCGCCCAAAGCGTTTTTCCTTTCGGGGAGTCTGAGGGACGCTTTCTTTTGTCGCCACAAAAGAAAGCGCCCCTCAGGAAAAACGTTATTAAAGCAAAAAGCCTTATTTAGTGCCGAAAATCCTATCCCCCGCGTCGCCGAGGCCGGGGACTATATAGCCGTGCTCGTTGAGGTGGTCGTCCAGCGCGGCGAGGTAGATGTCGACGTCGGGGTGCTCGCTGCGCATACGCTCCACGCCCTCGGGGGCGCCGATTATGCTCATGAGCTTCACGTGCTTGACGCCAACCTCCTTGAGGAACTGGGCCGCGGCCGCGGCGCTGCCGCCGGTGGCGAGCATGGGGTCGACGATTATCGCGTCGCGCTCCTGGATATCGGGCGGCATCTTGAAGTAGTACTTCACGGGCTCGAGCGTCTCCGGGTCGCGGTAGAGGCCGACGTGGCCGACCTTGACGTTCGGCATCATGGCGACCATGCCCTCGACCATGCCGAGGCCGGCGCGGAGAATGGGCACGACGGCGAGCTTCTTGCCGGCGATATGGCGGCAGTGGGCGACGGCCACGGGGGTCTCGACGTCGACGTCCTCGAGGGGCAGGTCGCGGGTGGCCTCGTAGCACATCAGCATGGCAATCTCGCTGACGAGCTCGCGGAAGAGCTTGCTGCTGGTGTCCTTGTCGCGCAGGATGCTGAGCTTGTGCTGGATAAGCGGGTGGTCGAATACGTGGAGGTTGCTCATTTTTTCGTCCCCTTTGTGTATGTTTAGTGGGTTTGTTCGCTTTCGAGCCTCGCCTGGCGCTCGCGTTCGGCCTGGGAGAGGCGGAGGTATACGGGCAGGAGCGCGCCGGCGCTCTCGGGCTCCTTGTCCAGGGCGGCCATGCAGACGCCCCAGGCGCTCTGGTGGAGCAGCGGGCCCTTCGCCGCGGAGTGCGGCATGGCCCTGTCGCCGAGGTATTCGCTCACGAGCCGCGCCCCGTCGCCGGTGAGGAATGGCGCGCCGTCCCTCCGGGCGAGGTCGTCCGCGAGCTCCGCGAGGGATACGGCCCTGTCGGGGCAGAGCCGCTCGGGGCGGCCGTCCCTTATCGTGAAGAGGGCGTTATACACCTGGCTGCGCCGCGCGTCCATGCAGCAGCATATGAGCGCGCCGTCGCCGAGGCCGGAGCCGTTCCAGGCCATGGCCTCGAGGGTGGAGACGCCTATGGCCGGCTTCTCCAGGGCCCAGCACAGGCCCTTTACCGCGGCGACGCCTATGCGTATACCGGTGAAGGAGCCGGGGCCCCTCGCGACGGCGACCGCGTCGAGCGCGGACTTGTCCGTCCCGGTCGAGGCGAGCAGCTGCTCGGCCATGGGCAGCAGCGTCGCGCTGTGGGTGAGGCCCGAACACTGGAAGTACTGGCCTATGAGCTCCCCGTCGCGCACAAGGGCCGCGGAGGCGGCCTTGGCGGAGGATTCGATACCCAGTATAAGCATTAGAACCCGCCCCCCTCTATCGTAATCCGCCGGGCGCTCTCGCCCAGCTTGTCTATGCGCACGCTTATCTCGTCGCCGGAGAAGGCGTCCGCGACGTTCTCGCTCCATTCGACGGCGCAGACCGCGCCGCGCTCGAGATAGTCGTCCCAGCCTATGTCCCAGAGCTCGTCCGCGCTCTTAAGGCGGTACATATCGAAGTGCAGCAGCGTGCGCTCGCCGAGATATTCGTTCACTATGGTGAAGGTCGGGCTGTTCACCCGGCAGTCCAGGCCCATGCCCCGGGCCATGCCGCGCACGAAGGCCGTCTTCCCCGCGCCCAGCTCGCCGTACATCGCGACGACCGTGCCGTCCGGCAGCTTCGCGGAAAAGGCCGCGCCGGCCGCCTCGGTCTCGCGCTCGGAATTAGTAAGAATCTCCATGGAAAGTCTCCCGATACTTTAGTCCATCTATTATACACCAAGCGCGCCGCCGCGTAAAGGCAAAAGACGCGCCCGGGCGCAAAGTTAACACTCAGTTCTTGTTCTGCGCCGCCATCCATGGTATAATGCCTTAGTTGTGGTTACAAAGCGAGGTGACAGCTACGAAAAAGTTCCTGCCGCAAATCCGGGATTTCTTCCGCCGCGCGGATATGCTCCTGCTGGCGCTGTGCCTTATCTGCGCCGCCTACGGACTCATAGCCATCTGGAGCGCCACGCTCTACACGAACAACCCCGCGCGCTACATTATAATACAGCTCATAGGCATAGCCCTCGGCGTCGGCGGCTACGTCGTCATAACCGTCATCGACCTCGACATCTTCGCCGACCACTGGAAGTGGCTGTACGCCGCGAGCGCGGCGCTCTTCCTCCTGCTCATCTTCGCCGGACAGGGCGACGAGACCACGGGCAACAAGGCCTGGCTGCGCCTGGGCAGCATAGGCATCCAGCCCACGGAGATAATCAAGCTGGCCTTCATAATCGTCATGGCCAAGCACATGGTCTACCTCAAGACCCGCCGCGAGCTGAACAGCTTCGCCTCCGTCGCGCAGCTCGCGCTGCACTTCATATTGATGTTCGGCGTCATCATCGTGATAACGCGCGACCTCGGCAGCGCGCTGGTGTACTTCTTCATCTTCGCCATCATGATGTTCATGATAGGCGTGCGGATATACTGGTTCATAATCGGCTTCGCGGCCATAGCGGCCATGATACCGCTGGCCTGGACCTTCTTCCTCCAGGACTACCAGAAGAACCGCATTCTCGCGCCCTACGACCCGAGCATCGACCCGGACAACACGGGCGTCAACTGGCAGACGCATCAGGCCGAGATAGCCATAGGCTCCGGCCAGCTCACCGGCACGGGCCTCGGCGAGGGCACGCAGACGCAGTCGGGCGCGACCTTCGGTCAGCACACGGACTTCATCTTCGCCGTCATAGGCGAGGAGCTGGGCATGATAGGCTGCTGCCTCGTGCTCGTGCTGCTCATGGCCGTCGTCATACGCTGCGTGCAGATAGGCCTGCGCTCCGGCGACAGCCTCAGCGCCCTCGTCTGCTTCGGCGTCGCGGCCAGCGTTGTCTTCCAGACCATTGAGAACGTCGCGATGTGCGTCGGCATCGCCCCCGTCGTCGGCATCACCCTGCCCTTCTTCAGCTACGGCGGCAGCTCAGTCGCGAGCACCTTCATGGCCATGGGCCTCGTCTCCGGCGTAAGATACCGGCCAAAACCCGTAAAATACCGATTTTATTAGGCCGAGTGCCTCGGCTCCCAATGCGAGACTTCGCGTTGGGCAATAGAATAACCTCGCCGCCCGGTGACGTGCCGGGCGGCGAGTTCTGCCTATAATGGGGTATGCGTGTTGCCCGGTTACGTTACCGAGCGGCGAGTTTCGACTATATGTGACGTACGTAACGCATTGTCAGCGGCGACACGCCGCCGCTCTGTCAGCGGGCACAGCCCGCCAGCCGATCACTTGTTCAGCTCGTCTATGATGCCGGCGATTATGTCGGAGCAGTGCTCCACGCCGAGGCGGCCGGAGTCGAGCGTGACGTCGTAGTTCTCGGCGGCGCCCCAGATACGGCCGGTGTAGTGGCGGTAATAGGT
>DVKN01000088.1 GCA_018716005.1 Candidatus Scatomorpha stercoravium | reverse complement strand
CGCGGCTAAGAAAGGACTGCCGCGTATGTCGGCACAGGCCGTAGGCGGCGCGGTAGGCCACAATGAGATCTCCATCATTGTGCCTTGCCACCGTGTCGTGGGGGCAAATGGCAGCCTGACAGGCTATGCCGGGGGAATAGATAAAAAGATAAAATTGTTGCAGTTGGAAAAGGCGGATATGGAATCCTTTTTCACGCCAAAGAAAAGAAAGGCTGCCCATAATTAAGAAAACTGGTTCAGAGCCGGTTACCCGCGTCACTCTCAATAAATTGGCCTATCCGTGTCAAAGTATGATATAGTGGAACAGCAAAACCAGCGATATCCATTGTTGACGTCCCAACACAGCAGCCCCGGAACCAAGTCGGTTCCGGGGCTGCTTTTTATTGAATTCAACCGATTTTTATAAGCTCGTACTCCTCGGTGCCGAGGCCGATTTTTTCGGCGTGGGTGAGGCAGCTGCGCCAGTCGGTGGTGGGGAAGACGTCGGTGAAGTGGTCGTGATGGCAGCGGGCGGACTCGCTGAGCAGGGTGTTCTCGAGCGGGGTCTGGGCGTTGACGGCGTCGGCGCAGGCGCGGTCGAGCGCGACGGGGTCGAAGCTCGCGAACATGCCCACGTTCGGGACGATGGGCGCGTCGTTCTCGGGATGGCAGTCGCAGTAGGGGCTGACGTCAATGACGAGGCTGACGTGGAAGCACTGCTTGCCCTGGCAGACGGCCTTGGCGTACTCGGCCATCTTGCGGTTGAGGATGTCGTTCGCCTGGTCGAAGGGGGCCTCTATGGCCTTCTTCGGACATACGCCGAGGCAGCGGCCGCAGCCGACGCACTTGTCCGGGTCTATGCTGCACTTGCCGTTTTCAATGTGCGGCGCGCCCTGGGCGCAGTTCTTTACGCACATCCCGCAGCCTATGCAGTCCTCGGTGCGGACGAAGGCGCGGCCGGCGGAGTGCATCTCCATCTTGCCGGCGCGGGAGCCGCTGCCCATGCCGAGGTTCTTTATGGCGCCGCCGAAGCCGGTCAGCTCGTGGCCCTTGAAGTGGTTGAGGGAGATGACGACGTCCGCGTCGGCTATGGCGCGGCCTATCTTGGCCTCCTTCACATATTCGCCGCCCTCGACGGGTATCCGGGCCTCGTCGTTGCCCTTGAGGCCGTCGGCGATAACGGTGTGGACGCCGGTCTGGAAGGGGTTCCAGCCGTTGGCGTAGGCGCTGTCGAGATGCTCGAGGCCGTTGCGCCGCCCGCCGACGTAGAGCGTGTTGCAGTCGGTGATGAAGGGCAGGCCGCCGAGGCTCTTCACGTAGTCGCAGACCTCGCGCGCCCAGTTGGGACGCAGATAGGCGAGGTTGCCCGGCTCGCCCACGTTCACCTTGACGGCCGTGAACTTGCCGCCGAAGGCTATGGACTCAAAGCCGGCGGCCTTCATGAGCCGGTGCAGCTTGCCGGTGAGGTTGGGCGAATTTGGGTCTGTGCGCATATCCGAGAAGTAGACTTTGGATGCGGGCATTTTTACTTTTCCTCCCTTTGCAAGTTGTTTTAAAATACAACTCGGTATTTGGTTTGAGTTAATTTTAGCACATCTGTCCGGAGACTGCAACATTGCCAAAATTGTGGCAATTGGACGTTAATTGATTGACAAATCGCCGTTAGGATGGTAAAATCAACGGTAATGAAGTATCCGGCCGGGGGGCCGGAGAGGTGTCTTTCATGACAGCGATGAGGATAGAAGTAAAAGGCATAGTGCAGGGCGTGGGATTCCGCCCTTTTGTGCACAGGCTGGTGGAGAAGTGGGGCTTCACCGGCTGGGTGCGCAATACCTCAGATGGGGCCGAACTCGAGCTTTGCGGCGCGAGAGGGGCCCTTTTGCACTTTATTGAGGAGTTAAAGCACAACGCCCCGCCCCTCGCTTTGATAGAAAGCGTGGAATTTTCGGAGGTAAAACCGGGAAATTACGCCGGTTTCGAGATAATAGCCAGCGAGGCGCACGAGCGCATGGAGACGCTCGTCTCGCCCGACGTCGGCATCTGCGCGGACTGCCGCCGGGAGCTCCTGGACCCGCACGACAGGCGGTACAGGTACCCGTTCATAAACTGCACGAACTGCGGCCCGCGCTTCACCATAATAAAATCCGTGCCCTACGACCGCGCGAGCACGTCCATGTCGGCCTTCCCCATGTGCCGGGACTGCGAGCGCGAATTTGGCGACATACGCGACCGGCGCTATCACGCGCAGCCGGACTGCTGCCCCGTGTGCGGGCCGAGGTGCTTCTATCTCGACGCCGGGGGGCGGGAGATCCCCGGCGACGCCGTAGAGACGGCGCGGCGGGAGCTGAAGGCCGGGAGGATTGTCTGCGTCAAGGGCCTCGGCGGGATGCACCTCGCCTGCCTGCCGGAGCCGGATATCGTGGGCGAGCTCAGGCGGCGCAAGCGGCGCGACGAGAAGCCCTTCGCCCTAATGTGCCGGGATACCGCCTGCGCGCGCGCCCTCTGCCGCGTGACGGACGAGGAGGCCGCGGCGCTCGAGGGCTTCAGGAAGCCCATAGTCCTGCTCGAAAAGCTCGAGCCCGGGGCCCTCGCGCATCTGAGCGAGAACGGCTCCCTCGGAGTGATGCTGCCCTATACGCCGCTGCACGTGCTGCTGCTCGGGGACGACATAGACTGCCTCGTCATGACGAGCGCGAACATATCCGAGACGCCGATAATAAGCGGCAACGCCGAGGCGCTCGAGGCCCTGCGCGGCATAGCGGACGGCTTTCTGCTCCACGACAGGGACATACAGACGAAGTGCGACGACTCGCTCATACGCATATACGCCGGGCGGGACTACCCGCTCAGGCGCTCGAGGGGCTATGTGCCCTATCCCGTGACTGTGCCGGTAAAGCGGCGGCTGCTCGCCTGCGGCGCGGAGCAGAAGGCGTCCTTCTGCCTCTCGAAGCCGGGCCACGCCTTCCCCAGCCAGCACATGGGCGACCTCAAGAACCTCGAGAC
>DVKN01000087.1 GCA_018716005.1 Candidatus Scatomorpha stercoravium | reverse complement strand
GCGAGCGCGGCGGTGGTGCCGTGCGTGCCGCAGGTCTCGAGGCCCATCTCCTCGAGTATGCGCGCGACGCTGTCGCCCACGGCGGGTGTCGGCGCGAGGGAGAGGTCGACAATGCCGAAGGGCACGCCGAGGCGGCGGCTGGCCTCCTGGGCGACGAGCTGGCCCATGCGCGTGACGCGGAAGGCGGTCTTCTTTATGGTCTCGGCGACGACGCCGAAATCCGCCCCGCGCACGGCCTTGAGCGCGTGGTGGACGACGCCCGGCCCGCTGACGCCGACGTTTATGACGCGGTCGGGCTCGCTCACGCCGTGGAAGGCGCCGGCCATGAAGGGGTTGTCCTCCACGGCGTTGCAGAATACGACGAGCTTCGCGCAGCCGAAGCCGCCCTGGGCGGCGGTGAGCTCCGCCGTCTCCTTTATGACGCGGCCCATCATCGCGACGGCGTCCATGTTTATGCCGGCCTTGGTCGAGCCGACGTTGACGCTCGAGCAGACGAGCTCCGTCTCCGCGAGGGCGCGGGGTATGGAGCGTATGAGCTTCTCGTCCGCCGGGGTCATGCCCTTCTGCACGAGGGCGGAGAAGCCGCCGACGAAGTTGACGCCCGTCTCGCGGCGCGCGTTGTCCAGCGCCTCGACGAAGCAGACGTAGTCCTCGCAATCGCTCGCGCCCGCGACGAGGGCGATCGGCGTGACGGAGATGCGCTTATTCACGATAGGGATGCCGAACTCGGCCTCTATGTCCTCGCCCGTGCGCACGAGGTCCTTCGCCGAGCGGGTTATCTTGTCGTATATCTTGCGGCAGGCGGCCTTCGGGTCGCTGTCGCAGCAGTCCAGGAGCGAGATGCCCATCGTAATGGTGCGCACGTCCAGGTGCTGCTGGTCTATCATCTCGATGGTCTCGAGTATTTCACCGCGGTTAATCATGCCTGTCCTCCAAACGCCGCAGTGCGGCCAGAAAAGTTTTCGCCCGCCCAAAAAGGCGGCGGGCCCCGGTGCCGGGCGGCACGGGGAAATCAGATGCGGTGCATCGCGTTGAAGATGTCCTCGCGCTGGATGCGTATCTGCAGGCCGTGGTCCTCGCCCTCGGAGGCGAGCTCGCCGGCGAGGTCGGCGAAATTCTCGCTGCACGCGGAGGCGTCCACCAGCATTATCATGGTGAAGTAGCCCTGCATGACCGTCTGGCTGATGTCGAGCACGTTGACGCCGCGCGCGGCCAGGAGCTGGCTGACGAGGGCGATTATGCCGACGCGGTCGCGGCCTATTACGGTGACTATGGCTTTCATTTACTGTCCTCCTTAGACATGGTGCCCAGCTCGTCGAGGTTCTTCTCGAAGGCCGGCATGAAGTTTTCGAGAAAATAGTCCGCCTCCCTGAGGCCCATGGAGCGTATGCGGCCCAGGGTCTGCCTCTCGGCGGAGAGGAACTCGAGGTTGCCCGCCTTGCGCTCCTCCACGCACTTTATATAGGCGGAGAGGCGGTCGGCGCATTTGAGCAGCGGAGCGAGGTCTTCCCCCACGTCTCCGCTTATGAGGGGCGCAAATTCGCGCCTGAACTCCACGGGGAGCATATTCACGAGCTTATCCGAGGCGGCGCGCTCCACCTCGCGGTACGCGGCCGTTATCTCGCCGCTGTGGTATTTTATCGGCGTCGGCATGTCGCCGGTCAGTATCTCGGGCGCGTCGTGATAGAGCGCGGCGAGGGCGAGCGCGGCGGCGTCGCAGTCCTCGCCGAAGACGTCCCGGCGAATGACGCCCAGCGCGTGGGCTATGACGGCCACCATGTGGCTGTGCTCCTGCACGTTTTCCGGTATGGACGAGCGCATCAGCCCCCAGCGCGAGATATAGCGCATACGCGAGATGAGCGCGAAGAAATCAGACATAAGAACACCTCGGAAATGGTTTATGCGTCCGCCGCCGGCGATATGGCGGAGTCCACCACGCGCTTCGACTTCCAGCGGCCGGAGAAATACCTCGGGAAGGCCAGGATGCAGCCCAGGCCCCAGCCGAAGGGGATGTTCCACCAGCAGGCGTGATAGCCCACGCCTAGGGCGTAGACCATCGTGTAGCTGGCCGCAACGCGCAGCGCGAGGGTGGAGAAGCTCATCATGCTCGTCCAGACGACGTCGCCCGCGCCCTGGAGCAGGCCGCTCGCGGGCATATAGAGCGCGAAGAGGATGATGCACAGGCTCATGAAGCGCTGATACTCCACGGCCTGGGCGAGGGCCTCGCCCTCGAGCGAGAAGAGCCGGGCGAAATCCGGGGCCAGCAGGTAGAGCGCCGCCGAAATCAGCACGCTCATGCAGCAGCTCATGGCCGTCCCCGCGCGGAAGCCGCGGCGGACGCGTCCGTATTTCTCCGCGCCGACGTTCTGGCCGGTGAAGCTGGCCTCGGCGTTGTTCATGCCGAATATCGGTATGAGCGCGTAGCTCTCCATGCGGTTGCCGGCATTAAAGGCACTCATCGTCACCTGGCCGAAGTCGTTCACGAGGCGCTGGATGAAGACGTTGCCCAGCGATACGACGGCCTGCTGGATAATCGCGGGGATGCCCAGGCTGAGGCAGAGGCGGAATTTGCCCGTATCGAAGACGAATTCGCCCCGGCGGAAGCGGAAAATCGGGTAGCGGCGGAACATATAGAAGATGCTGAAGGCCGCGCACACGGCCTGCGCGAGCACCGTCGCCACCGCGACGCCGACGACGCCCCAGCCGAAGCTTATCACGAACCAGAGGTCGAGCACGGTGTTGAGCACCGCGCTGACGCACAGGAAGTACATGCTCGCCTTGCTGTCGCCTACGGCGCGAAGTATGCCCGCGACGGCGTTGTATATGTACTGGAAGACGAGGCCCACGGCGTAGATGGCAAAGTACTCTATCGCGTACTCGCGGCAGGCCGGGTCGGTGACGCGCATGAGGCCGACGACCAGCGCCCGCGCGCCCAGCGAGCCCGCGACGGCGAGGAAGGCGCCCAGCGCGGCCTGGGTTATGAGCAGAGTCGAGGCCGCGCGCCGGAGCTCCGTCTCGCGCCGCGCCCCGTAGAGCTGCGAGACGAGGACGCCGCCGCCGTTCGCGAGGCCGAGGGATATGGCGAGGAAGAGGAAGATGAGCGAGGTGCAGGAGCCGACCGCGGCGAACATCGCGTCGCATATCTCCCGCGTCGGCCCGCCGTAGCGGCTGACGACGATGCTGTCGACCGTGTTGTAGAGCTGCTGCAAAAGCTGCCCCGCCATGATGGGCAGGGAGAACAGCAGGAGTTCCTTCCACTCCGCCCCCACAGTCATATCCCTCCGCGCGTCCATGCCCATCCTCCCTCACAAAAGCGTCGAATCATAATATTTTACCATGATACCCCCCCAATGTAAAGCCGCCGGGCGTATTATAGAAGTAAAATCCGCCCGGTATCGGCGATACCGGGCGGGCGGGGGGTGTTTTATTTATTCTTCCAGGCTGCGGACGTCGCGTCTTAGGCCGAAGAGGGCGGAGAAGGTCCAGATTATTACGGTCAGGCCGGCTATGAGGGCAGCGGCGCCGATGGCCGTCAGCAGTTCCTCGCTCTCCGGCAGCACATAGTCCCAGGGCAGGTACATGAGCGTTTGCAGTACGGTTGAGAAATTGCGCAGCCGCCTGAGGCTGCGTTCGCGCGCGAGGCCGAAGCCCGCGGCCAGCTCGGCCAGGTTGGTCAGCAGCTGGAACCAGAGGTAGATGGAAATCAGCGAGGCGACGATCTGCGGCAGATACCACCAGCCGCTCTGCGTATCCAGGCCCAGCATAGCCAGCAGCCAGAGGGCGAGCGTCCACCACATAAGCACATCGGACAGGGGCCGCAGCAGCCGCGCGCTGCGCACCCACTCGGCGAGCGGCTTGAGCGCGCCGAATATGAGCGCGTAGCCGGCCCACTCCGGCAGCAGGTTGATACTGGCGGAGCCCATATTGAGATTGACGTCGAGGTATAGGAAAACGCTCGCCCAGGCAATCTGCCCGAGGGCTTTGCATAGTGCGTCACGGTTCATTGCCGTCCTCCTTGGCGTTATTCGCGGCGGCGTCCTCCAGCTCGAGCGTATATACGCCCGCGCTTACGCCGTCTACGAAGACCTCGGCGGTCATGCGCCGGGGGTAATATGGCGCTCCGCCGTTTTCGATGTTCAGATTCCAGTCCGGACAATCGCTCACGGACAGGACGCCGCTTTCGGCGAGCTCGGCCGCCGTGGCGTTGAGCGTACCGGAGGCGGGGTATCCCGTGGGCGCGTCCGCGGCTTCCCAGGCGTACTTCACCATTACGCTGCCCGCTTTCCCGGCGTTGTACAGCGCGGATGCGTCGAGCGTAAGCGTCCAGCCGGTGAAGAATATGCCGCCCCACTCCGCCTCGCAGAAGGTGAGGTCGCTGCGGGAATAGCCCGTATTTATGCTGACGCGCCAACTATTGTCGTCGCCGTAGTAGTCAGGGAGGGCGATGTCCGCGCTCGAACCGGTGCTGAGGCTGAGCGTGCCCGCCGGTGTCTCAGCCGAGGCCGCGTAGGCCGGGGCGACGGCCTCGGGATTGTCGGCCGCCACAATGTCGGGTGTGGATATCACCTCGCTGTCGAGCTCGCTCGCGTAAATCCAGCGCCCCGCGCCGCCGCGCACGGCGTATCCGCCGTTTTCTTCGCTTATCTCAATCGGGATGAGATACATACGGTCGTGGGCCTCCTCCGCCTCGCCCTTCAGCTCATCGTCTACGGCTATCATGCTGATGACGGACTCGTCTACGGCAACCGAGGCGCGCCAGACGCCGTCCGCGGCCAGACGGGGCGAGAGGACAATCTGCCTGTAGCCGAAACCCGCATCCGGCGGGGCCCAGCCGTCCTCGATGCGCGCACAGAAGGCGTCGTAGATTTCGCCGTATCCATCCGCAGGCGAAACCGAAGCCAGGGCATAGAAGTTCCCCAGCAGCGCGCCCTTGACGTAGGAGTCTATGGCGGCCGGGACGCTCGCGCAGCGGAAGACGCGCGCGTCGGTCATGGCGGCGAGGGCCTCGGCGGGCGTCCCCGGGTTGTCGCGGCCCATCGGCTCCGCCTTCACTCCCGTTAACAATGCCGAGGCCAGTATCAGCACCGTGCAGACGCTCACGAGCGCCATGCCGCGCGGGTAGAGCTTGAAGCGCGCTATCGCCTCTATCCGGCGGGCGATGTTCCGCGCGCCGTTCGAGATGGAGCTCGTGCCCGGCGCGCGGGCGTAGCTGTCCGAGGCCATGCCGAGCAGGATGGAGCCGTATTCGCGCCGCTCCTCGCCCTCCAGCCGCTCGAGCACGCGCTGGTCGCAGAGGGCCTCCATGTCGTTGCCCACGCGGTTGAAGACGTATTGTAAAAAGGGGTTGCACCAGTGCAGCGCGCGCAGGACGCACCAGAATATGTTCTGCGCCGCGTCGAGGTATTTGAGATGCAGCAGCTCGTGGAGTATGACCTTCCCGTCGGGTATCTCCCCCTCCGGCACTGTCAGCACGGGGCGTATCACGCCGCAGACGAAGGCGCCCTTCAGGCCCGGCACGCTCACCGTGCGGCAGGCCCTGAGGCCGTATTTCTCAGCCGCGGAGTCCACGGCGGCGCGCACGGCGGCGTCCTCCCGCCCCCGCCAGAGCAGGGCGCGCAGCCTCGCATAGCGGTAGGCGTACCAGACGAGCGCCGCGAGCACGCCGGCGGCGTAGAGCACGAAAAGCCAGTCCGTCAGGCTGCGCGGCAGCCCGTCCGCAAGCGGCACGGGCGCGGCGATGCTCATGAGCTCAAAGGGCCCCGTGAAGGCCGAATCCAGCCCCAGCTCGGCGGCGGACTTCGCCGTCTCCGTCCAGAGCGCCAGCTGCGGCACGAGCGAGCGCCCCAGGCTCGCCGGTATCAGCGCGCGGAGCGCCAGCACGCCCCACACGGCGTACTGCCAGCGCGGCGAGAGCTTGTCGCGCAGCAGCCATTTCACCGCCAGCAGCACCGCCGCCGCCAGCGAGACGCTCAGCGTCTGATAGAGGAACTCCCAGATATTGCTCACGTCACACCTCCATCTCGTCGAGCAGGCGCCGCAGCCGCTCCGCCTCGGAGCGGGAGATGCGCGACTCGGTCAGGAACGCGGCGATAAGCTCGCCCGCCGCGCCGTTATAGACGCGGTTGAGCAGCGCCTCGCGCTCGGCGCGGGCGCAGTCGTCGCGCTCCACCGCGGCCGAATAGGGCTTCGGCGCGCCGCGGTCTATCTTCACGAGGCCCTTCGCGGCCATGCGCTTGAGGTAGGTGGCGAGGGTGTTCTTGCTCCAGCCGAGGCCCTCGTCCACGGCCGCGGCCAGCTCTCCGAGCGAATAGCTCCCGCCGGCCCAAAGCGCCTCCATCACCGCCCACTCGTTGGCCGTAATGCGCATAATCTTTCCTCCCTACACTTGTAGTACGGTTTCATACTACACCTGTAGTATGCAAATGTCAATATAAAAATGCGCCCGGGAGTTCCGGGCGCATTGCCGTTTGGATTTTATCCGCGTCGGGTCACTGGGCCTTGTGGCCCTTGAGGGCCTTCATGCGCTGGCCGTGGTCGAGGATGCGCTTGCGGATGCGCAGGTTCTTCGGCGTGACCTCGAGGAGCTCGTCGTCCGCGAGGAACTCCATGCTCTGCTCGAGGCTCAGCTGGCGCGGCGGGGTGAGGCGCAGGGCCTCGTCGCTGCCGGCGGCGCGCATATTGGTGAGCTGCTTGCGGCGGCAGACGTTTACCGGGATGTCCTCGTTCTTCGGGCTCTGGCCGACGACCATGCCCGCGTAGACGGGCGTGCCGGGGCCGATGAAGAGCGTGCCGCGCTCCTGCGCGTTGAAGAGGCCGTAGGTGACGGCCTCGCCCTGCTCCCAGGCGACGAGGGAGCCCGTGCCGCGGCGGCTGACCTCGCCCTTCCAGGGCTCGTAGCGCTCGAAGACGCTGGACATGATGCCCTCGCCCTTGGTGTCGGTGAGGAATTCGTTCCTGTAGCCGAAGAGGCCGCGCTCGGGCACGAAGAAGGTCGCGCGCGTGCGGCTGCCGACCGGGATCATCTCGACGAACTCGCCCTTGCGGGAGCCGAGCTTCTCTATGACCGCGCCGATGCTCTCGCTCGGCACGTCGACGACGACGCGCTCTATGGGCTCGCAGACCTTGCCGTCTATGACCTCGGTGAGGACGCGCGGGGGGCTGACGGCGAACTCATAGCCCTCGCGGCGCATGGTCTCGATAAGAATCGAGAGGCTCATCTCGCCGCGGCCGGCGACGTTGAAGCTGTCGGTGGCGCCCTCGACGTCGCTCACGCGGAGGCTCACGTCCTTGAGCGTCTCGCGGTAGAGCCGCTCACGCAGCTGCCTCGAGGTGACGAACTTGCCCTCGCGCCCGGCGAAGGGGCTGTCGTTGACGGAGAAGGTCATCTCCATCGTGGGCGCGGAAATCTTCACGAACTCTATGGGCTCGACGGCCTCGGGGGCGCATATCGTGTCGCCTATCGTGATGTCGCCTATGCCGCTCATGGCGATGATGTTGCCCGCGCCCGCCTCCTGGACGGGTACGCGCTGAAGGCCCTCGAACTGGTAGAGGTTCACGGCCTTGCTCCTGCGCGATTTCTCCGGATCGTGGAAGTTGCAGACGGCAATCTCCCCGTTGGCCTTGATAGTGCCGCGCTCTATGCGGCCTATGGCGATGCGGCCGACGAACTCGTTGTAGTCGATGCTGCTGACGAGCATCTGGAAGGGCGCGCTCTCGTCGCCCTCGGGGGCGGGGATGTAGTCTATAATCGTGTCGAAGAGCGGCTTGAGGTCGGTTCCCTGCACGTCGGGGGAATAGCTCGCGGTGCCGTTGCGGCCGGAGCAGAAGAGCGTGGGGCTGTCGAGCTGCTCGTCCGTGCAGCCGAGGTCCATGAGGAGCTCGAGCACCTCGTCCACGACCTCGTGTATGCGCTGGTCGGGGCGGTCTATCTTGTTGAGGACGAGTATGACGCGGTGGCCCAGCTCGAGCGCGCGGGAGAGGACGAACCTCGTCTGCGGCATGGGGCCCTCGGCGGCGTCGACGAGGAGGATGACGCCGTTGACCATCTTCAGTATGCGCTCGACCTCGCCGCCGAAATCGGCGTGGCCCGGCGTGTCGACGATGTTTATCTTGTAGTCGCCGTAGCGCACGGCGGTGTTCTTCGCGAGAATCGTAATCCCGCGCTCGCGCTCGAGGTCGCCCGAGTCCATGACGCGCTCGGCCACCTCCTGGTGCTCGTGGAACACGCCGGCCTGCTTGAGCATCTCGTCGACGAGCGTGGTCTTGCCGTGGTCGACGTGAGCGATGATGGCGACGTTTCTCAGATGCGATTTGTCCATATCTCTATCACCCGTAAGATTTATTTCACAAAGTTGTATTTTAACACCGGACGGTGAGTTTGGCAAGCGGGGAAACGCAAAAAATCCGCAAAATCAGGCGTGGGATTTCCGCATTTTTCGAGTATAATAGATTAGAGCCGGACTTCCGGCGGAAAGGGGGCGCCGGCCGTGCGCGCAGAGGACGTTGCAGAACTGATAAGAGCGCGCGACGAGCGCGGGGCCGAGGCGCTCATGCGGCGCTATTCGCCCCTGCTGCGCTATGTGATTTCGCCCATCCTGCCCGAGGCGGAGCGCGAGGACTGCCTCGCCGAGTGCTGCCTCAGGGTCTGGGAGCGGATAGGCTCCTTCGACCCGGAGCGCGGGAGCTTCACGGGCTGGCTCACGGCCATAGCGCGCAACACGGCCCTCAGCCGCGCGGGGCGCGCGCCGTCCTGGGAACCGCTCGACGAGGCCGTGGAGCTGCCCGACCCCGGCCCCACGCCGGAGGACGCCCTGCTCATGAAGGAGCGGCGCGAGGCGCTCGCGCGCGCCGTCGAGGGGCTCTCGGACGGCGAGAGGCGGCTCTTTTACCGGAAATACTACTATATGCAGCCCTCCGCGCAGATAGCGGCCGAAACCGGCCTGAGCGAGCGCGCCGTCGAGGGACGGCTGCGCCGCCTGCGCATGAAGCTGCGCCGCGCCCTGGGAGGTGAGTGCGATGAGTGAGACCGACCGCAGATTTGACGAGCTCGTCGAGGACGCCGTCGCCGGCCCGCCGCCGGCCCATACGGACGTCACGCCCTGGCGCAGGGCCATGGCCCGCGTGCTGACGGGCCTCTGCCTCACCAGCGTCACATTAAATTTCTTTAACCTCAACTACATCCTGGCCGCCGTGGGCCACCTCATGATGCTCTGCGGCTTCCGCGCCCTGCGCGGGGAAAACCGGGCCTTCGGGGCGCTCTTCGTGAGCGCGCTGCTGCGCGCCGGGCTCTTCTTCGCCGGCGTCGTCCTCGGCGCGACCCGCTTCTATTACGCCGAGGCCGGGCAGGGCGTCCTGCTGCCCCTCTCCGCCGCGAGCTGGGTCATCCAGCTCGCCCAGCCGCCGCTGCTCTGGGCGGCGGTGCGCGCCGTGCAGGCGAAGGCGGGCATCCCGAAGCACGCGGCGAGCGCGCTCTGGCTCCTCGTCTGGTACTGCCTCATACTCGTCCTCGGCCTCGCCGGGGCCGGGCTCGGCTGGATAGGCGGCATAGGCTTCCTCGCGGCCTTCGCGGCCATAATCTGCTCCCTGCGCCGCCTCTACTCCGCGCTGGACGAGGCGGGCTATGCCGTGCGGCCGCTCACGCCGCGCGTATCCGACCTCGCGCTGTCGCTCGGCATCCTCGCCGCGGCGGCCGCGCTCACCCTCTGCGCCGGGCTCGTCTTCGCCAAGTACCCCATGGACTGGCAGCCCCTCGGCGGCGGGCGCGGCGAGGAGGCCCGGGCCGTCGCCGCCTCGCTCGCGGAGCTCGGCTTCCCCGAGGACATCCTCGCCGACATGAGCGACGAGGACATCCTCGCCTGCGAGGGCGCGTACGAGGTCTATACCGAGCTCGACTACCTCAGCGAGCGCCGCGGCGAATCGGACCGCGGGGACGGGGCCAGCAAAACCGTCCGCCATGTCGTCGTCTATCTGCCCGGGAACGAAATCCGCCTCGTGCAGCACTTCGTCTGGGATGAGGGCGCGCATTTTTACGGCACGGAGGCCCTTCAGCTCTGGCCGGCCTGGAAGTTCGACGGCTTCCGCCGCCTCTCCGGCACGACGGGCCGCGTGCTCTATGACCGCGGCGGCGAAACCCTTGCCGCCGGGTACTTCCTCATGAGCGAGGAGGACTATCGGGGGAACCCCGCCGTCTACGCCGCCTTTTCCTTCCCCAATTCCGGCGAGCGCCGGCGCGGCTACGTGACCTACGCCGTGGAGAGCGTCGAGCCGGGCTGGCTCTTCGACAGCTGCATGAACTACGCCCGCCGCGAGCGCCCCTTCGCATACCCCTGCTATGACGCGGTATACTACCTGCGCAGCGGGATGTGGGATATCACCGGCGCAACCGGGATAGAGGAGGAGCAGCACGCAGTGCAGTTCAGGGTTTGGTGGTAATTCTGCTTTACCCATAATACAGCCTTTTTCTGAGGGGCGCTTTCTTTTGTGGCGACAAAAGAAAGCGTCCCTCAGACTCCCCGAAAGGAAAAACGCCTTGGCGCGTATAACCGAAGTGGTACCCGTCCTCGCCGGCTGCGATGTGCCGGCATCGGACTGGCAACGTAGGGTGCGAAGCATACGTTTTTGCGATACATTTTCCCCTTCGAGTCCCTCGGGCGGTCGACCTCGACCGACCTCTCGCCGCCAGGCGAGAAACTGCGGCAAGGCCGGATGGTTCCGACAGCGCCCAGATATGCCGCAACCCAGAGGCTCC
>DVKN01000086.1 GCA_018716005.1 Candidatus Scatomorpha stercoravium | reverse complement strand
CGCCCCCGTCGAGCTCTATGCCCAGGCCCGCGCTCTCCGCGAACTCGCAGAGCGTGGTCGCGACGCCGCCGCGCGTGGGGTCGCGCAGCACGCGCACCGCCGCGCCGGATTCGAGCAGCGCCCCGGCGAGGGAGTTAAGCGGCGCGCAGTCGCTCCTTATCTCGCCGGCCATCATATCCCCGCGCGCGAGCATGACCGCCGTGCCGTGGTCCCCGGCCGTGCCGGAGATTATCACCGCGTCGCCCGGCCGCATGGCCGCGGGCGAGAGGCCCGGGTATTTTATAACGCCGATGCCCGCGGTGTTGATGTAGAGGCCGTCCCCCCTGCCCCGCTCGACGACCTTCGTGTCGCCGGTGACTATCTGCACCTCGGCGGCCTTCGCCGTCTCGGAGGCGGAGGCTATGACGCGCCGCAGCGTCTCCGTGGGCAGGCCCTCCTCGATAATGAGGGCGAGCGAGAGGTATCTGGGCTCCGCGCCGCACATGGCGAGGTCGTTCACCGTGCCGCAGACGGCTATCTTGCCTATGTCCCCGCCCGGGAACTCCAGCGGCGTCACCACAAAGCTGTCCGTCGAGAAGGCGAGGCCCCCCGGGAGCAGCGCCCCGTCGCCCAGGGCGTCGAGCGCCGCGTTCCCGAACGCTGGGAGGATTATTTCGTCTATGAGCGAGCTCGTCTTCCGCCCGCCGGATCCGTAATCAAGCGTAATAATATCGTCCATTGCCCTTACTCCATATACTTGTACGCCGCCGCGCAGGCCCCCTCGCTCGAGACCATGCAGGGCCCCAGCGGGTCGTCGGGCGTGCACACGCGCTCGAACATCGGGCACTCCGCCGGGCGTATCCGCCCGGTTATCACGTCGCCGCAGCGGCAGGGGCCGCTCCCGGCGGCGGGCTTAATTTCTACGCCGAAGCGCCGCTCGGCGTCGAAGGCGGCGTATTCCTCCCGCAGGCCGAGGCCGCTCGCGTCTATCTCGCCGAGGCCGCGCCATATGTCGCGCCGGGGGACGAAAACCCTCTCCATCGCCGCGCGGGCGAGGGCGTTCCCATCGTAGGAAACCGCGCGCTCATAGTCGTTCACGAGCGCCGGCCGGCCCTCGGAGAGCATCCTCATGAGGTCGTATACGGCGAGCAGTATGTCCTCGGGCTCGAAGCCCGCGACCGCCGCCGGAAGGCCGTATTCGCGCGGCAGGAAGGCGAATTCCCCCGCGCCCGTGACGACCGCCACGTGGCCGGGGCAGATAAAGCCGTCCACGGCGAAGCCCTCGGAGGCAATCAGCGCCCTGAGCGCCGGCTGCACGAGCTTGAGCATGGAGAACACGGAGAAATTCCCTATCCCCCGCCGCTGAGCCTCGAGCACCGCCATGGCCGTGCCAGGGGCCGTCGTCTCGAAGCCCACGCCGAGGAAGACGAACTCCCGCCCCGGCTCGGCCTCCGCCATGTCCAGCGCGTCCATGGGGGAATACACCAGCTCCACGCGCGCCCCGCGCGCCCTGCGGTGCGCGAGGTCGTCGCCCCGCGCCGTGCCCGGCACGCGCAGCATATCGCCGTAGCAGCAGAGCGTTATTCCCTCCCGCCCTGCGAGGGCGAGCGCGGCGTCCATGACCTCGCCCGGCGTGACGCAGACCGGGCAGCCCGGCCCGCTCAGGAGCTCGACGCCCTCCGGCAGCAGCCGCTTTATCCCGGCGCGCGCAATGCTCATCGTGTGCGTCCCGCAGACCTCCATGAGCTTCACGTCCATGCGCGGCAGGGCCCTTATGCGGGAGAGTATCTCCTCAGAGCGCATTTTCCACCTCGGCCCAGGCCTCGATATCCGCGAGGGCCTGCTTCTCCGGCAGGCGCTCTATGGCGAAGCCCGCGTGTACGATAACGTACTCGCCCAGCTTCGGCTCCTTTATGAAGTCGAGGCGCATATTCCGCCTGAGGCCCTCGACCTCGCCGACGCCGTTCATGCCGTCTATCTCAATAATTTTAAGCGGTACCGCCAGACACATTAAATATTAGCCTCCAAAATCATCAGCTGGCCGAGGGAGAGCCCCTCGTCGCTGCAGCTCACCCGGCTGTGCGTATATACCTCCAGGCCCATGCGCCGCAGCCGCTCCGGCAGCCGGTTCATAATGTACATATTCTGAAAGACGCCGCCCGAGAGCACGACGCGCCCGAGCCCCGTCTCCTTTGAAACGCGCCGCAGCTGCTCCGCCGCGGCGGATATGAGCGTGTTCATGAACCGCGCCGCGCGCACGCCGGCCCCGGCTCCGTCGGATACGAGCGCGCGAATCATGTCGCGCCAGTCGAGCGTGAGGACGCCCTGCGCGTCATAGAACGAGAACGGGTACTCCCCGGTCTCGAGGGCGTCCGCCGCCGCCTCCAGCAGCACCGCGCCCTGGCCCTCATAGGAGGCCCGGCGCCTTATGCCGAGGATGGCGCATACCCCGTCGAAGAGGCGGCCCATACCCGAGCTCAGGGGCGAATTCGTGCCCGTGGCGAGCATCCTGAGCACGGTCTCATATCCCGTTTCCCGGGAAAAGGGCTCCGTACCGCAGCCCGCTCCGGAGAGCATCGCCGCGCCGACGCGCCAGATTTCGTCTATGGCCGCGTCCCCGCCCGCGAGCGGGACGGGCCTCACGCTCCCCACGCGGCGGAAGCCCTCATAGCCCCCCGCGAGCAGCTCGCCGCCCCATATCGCGCCGTCGGAGCCATAGCCCGTGCCGTCCCATATGAGGCCGAGGCAGCCGCCCTCGAGCGAGTTGTCCGCCATGCAGGCGGCCATGTGCGCGTGATGGTGCTGCACCCTCAGAAGCGGTATCCCCTCGCGCTCCGCCCTCTCCTCGGCGTAGGCGGTGGAGAGGTAGTCGGGGTGCATATCGCAGGCTATCGCCTCGGGGGCTATGTCGAAGAGCTTCGCGAAATGCTCTATCTGCTCCTCCCAGTTCGTCAGCGTCTCGAGGT
>DVKN01000085.1 GCA_018716005.1 Candidatus Scatomorpha stercoravium | reverse complement strand
ATCCTCGCCGCTGGCGAGCACGTGGTCAAGGCCGCCGTAGCCGATGTCGTAGGCCCAGCCGTCGCCGCCCATAATCCAGACGGACTTCTTGTTGAGGTAGGCCTTGCTGTCCAGGATGGCCTTCGCCAGCTTGCAGGCGTCGCACTCGCAGTAGGTCTTGCCGGCCTTGGCGAGCTTCTCGCCGAAGGCCTTGATCTCGGCGTTGTCGGAAGCGCAGAGCTCGTCGACGGTGCAGAGGTTCTCCTTAAGGGCGAGGACGTAGTCGTGGGTGGCGGCGGCGTTGGCCTCGCCGTCGTCATAGGTGTCGAGCCACTTCTGAGCGGCGGCCTTGAGGTCGGCGTTGGCCCAGGCGACGTTGATGAGCTCGCGCGTCTTGGCGGCGAGGTCGTCGCGTATCTTCTTCTGGCCGAGGTAGAGGCCAAGGCCGTGCTCGGCGTTGTCCTCAAAGAGGCTGTTGACCCAAGCGGGGCCCTTGCCCTCCTTGTTGACGGTGTACGGGCTGGTGGCAGCCGGGCCGCCCCAGATGGACGAGCAGCCGGTGGCGTTGGAGATAATCATGCGGTCGCCGAAGAGCTGGGTGATAAGGCGGGCATAGCTCGTCTCGGCGCAGCCGGCGCAGGAGCCGGAGAACTCGAGCATGGGCTGCTTGAACTGGCTGCCCTTGACCGTGTTGTCCTGCATGTCCTTCTTCTCCGCGACCTTCTCGGTCATGTAGGTCCAGACATCCTGCTGGTCGAGCTGGCTCTCCATCGGCACCATGGTCAGGCTCTTGGTCGGGCAGACGTTGGCGCAGACGCCGCAGCCCATGCAGTCCAGCGGGCTGACGGCGAGGGTGAAGCTGTACTCGCCCTTGCCCTTGCCGGCCTTGACGGGGACAATCTTCGCGGCGGCGGGAGCGTTCTTCGCCTCGTCCTCGGTGAGGGCGTACGCCCTGATGGTGGCGTGCGGACAGACAAAGGCGCACTGGTTGCACTGCACGCACTTCTCGGCGTTCCACTCGGGGACGGCGACGGCGACGCCGCGCTTCTCGTAGGCGCTGGCGCCGAGCTCGAAGGTGCCGTCGGCGTGGTTGACGAAGGCGGAAACAGGCAGGCTGTCGCCGTCCATCTTGTCGACGGGGTCGAGGATCTCGGTGACCATCTTGACGGTGGCCGGGCGGCCGGTGTAGGCGGCGGGGGCCTTGTCGTCGGAGGCGGTCAGCCAGCTCTCGGGCACTTCAACGACCTTGTAGGCGCTCGCGCCCATGTCGATGGCCTTGTGGTTCATGTCTACCACGTCCTGGCCCTTCTTCAGGTAGGAGTGCGTCGCGGCGTCCTTCATGTACTTGATGGCGTCGGCCTCGGGAATCACGTTCGCGAGGGAGAAGAAGGCGCTCTGGAGAATGGTGTTGGTGCGCTTGCCCATGCCAATCTGCTCGGCAAGGTCGATGGCGTTAATCATCACGAGCTTAATCTTGTTCTTCGCGATGTAGCGCTTGGCGTCGGCGTCGAGATGGTGCTCGAGCTCCTCGAAGGTCCACTGGCTGTTGACGAGGAAGGTGCCGCCGGCCTTGAGCTTCTGGGCCATCTTGAAGCCCTTGGTGATGTAGCTCGGGTTGTGGCAGGCCACGAAGTCGGCCTTGTTGATGTAGTACGGGCTCTTGATGGGCTTGTCGCCGAAGCGCAGGTGGCTTATCGTGACGCCGCCGGTCTTCTTGGAGTCGTACTGGAAGTAGGCCTGGACGTACTTGTCGGTGTGGTCGCCGATAATCTTGATGGAGTTCTTGTTGGCGCCGACGGTGCCGTCGCCGCCGAGGCCCCAGAACATGCAGGAGACGGTGCCCTTCGGAGTGGTGTCCGGAGCGGAGGTCTCGCGCAGGGAGAGCTTGGTGACGTCGTCGACGATGCCGACGGTGAACTGCCTCTTCGGGTTGACCTTGGCCAGCTCCTTATAGACGGCGAAGACGCTCGCGGGCGGGGTGTCCTTGCTGGCGAGGCCGTAGCGGCCGCCGATGACCCTGATGTCGGTGCGGCCCGCGTTGGCGAGGCTGGTGACGACGTCCATGTAGAGCGGCTCGCCCTGGGCGCCGGGCTCCTTGGTGCGGTCGAGGACGGCGATGCTCTTGCAGGTCTCGGGGATGGCGGCGAGCATCTTGTCGGCGCGCCAGGGGCGGTACAGGCGGACCTTGATAAGGCCGACCTTCTGGCCGTGGGCGTTCAGGTAGTCGATGACCTCTTCGGTCACGTCGCAGATGGAGCCCATCGCGACAATGACGCGGTCGGCGTCGGGGGCGCCGTAGTAGTTGAAGAGCTGGTAGTCGGTGCCGAGCTTGCGGTTGACCTTCTTCATGTAGTCCTCGACGATGCCGGGGACGGCCTCGTAGTACTTGTTGGAGGCCTCACGGTTCTGGAAGAAGATGTCGCCGTTCTCGTGGCTGCCGCGCATCTGCGGATGGTTCGGGTTCAGCGCGCGGGCGCGGAACTCGTCGACCGCCTTCCAGTCGACCATGCTGGCGAGGTCCTTGTAGTCCCAGACAGCAATCTTCTGGATTTCGTGGCTGGTGCGGAAGCCGTCGAAGAAGTTCAGGAAGGGGACGCGGCCCTTGATGGCGGCGAGGTGGGCGACGGCGGAGAGGTCCATGACCTCCTGCACATTGCCCTCGCAGAGCATCGCGAAGCCGGTCTGGCGGCAGGCCATGACGTCCTGATGATCGCCGAATATGCTGAGGGTGTGGCTGGCGAGGGTACGCGCCGTGACGTGGAAGACGCCCGGAAGCAGCTCGCCCGCGATCTTATACATATTGGGGATCATGAGGAGGAGGCCCTGAGACGCGGTGTAGGTCGTGGTCAGGGCGCCGGCGTTGAGGGAGCCGTGAACGGCGCCGGCGGCGCCGGACTCGGCCTGCATCTCCTGCACCTTAACGGTGGTGCCGAAGATGTTCTTCTGGCCCGCGGCAGACCACTGATCGACAAAGTCGGCCATCGGGCTGGACGGAGTGATCGGGTAGATCGCAGCAACCTCGGTGAACGCGTAGCTTACGTGCGCGGCCGCCTGGTTGCCGTCCATGGATTTGAGTTTTCTCGCCATACTTTCATCTCCAGGTAAAGATTAAAATAGGGTGTGTTTGCGCTCTTCTTAAAGCGCCATAATTTTATCACTTCCGGCACCGTATGTAAACAGCTAATTGCTCGTAAATCACACAAATTTTGCGTTGGAGGGCAAAAATTTTTTGCCCGCGGGAAAAACACGCGCCCCTGTCCCGGTAAAGTCTGCTCTAAATCCGATGCTCCGGCGAGCGAGGCGCGCTTTTGACGCTTCCATATAAAATTTGTGTCAAAGCGCGGGAAAGTTTGGCTTGTACTTTACCCGCGTGTGTATTATAATAGTTAATTGCCATTCGGGCATATCCGGGTGGACGAAGCGAAAAGGAGTGGCACCATGGTGAAAGTAACGAACCCCAGGGGGGACATCACCATTGACGGCGAGGTCTTTGCCAACCTGGCCGGCGACGCGGCGACGAGCTGCTTCGGCGTAAAGGCCATGGCCGCGCAGGGCCGCGACGGGGGCGTATTCCAGCTCCGCCGCGAGAGCATGAGCAAGGGCGTCAGGGCCGAGCTCGGCGAGGACGGGAGCGTCTCCCTCGAGCTGCACATAGCCGTCGACCACGGCGTCAACCTCAACACCCTCTGCAACAGCATCATGAACGAGGTAAGCTATAAGGTATCCAAGGCCACCGGCGTCCCGGTGAAGCGCGTCGACGTCTATGTCGACACGATGATCATAGGCTAAATACGGTTGGAGGTAACGCCTCTTGAAAGAACACATCGATGCGGCGCTGTTCCGCGACATCATCTTCTCGGCGAGCGCCGCGCTGGAACAAAACAGGCAGCTCATCAATGAGCTCAACGTCTTCCCCGTCCCCGACGGCGACACGGGCACGAATATGTCCCTCACCATGGGCGCGGCCGCCACGGAGCTCGCCAAGCGCGACTTCGACTCCCTCGGCGCCGCCGCCGACTGCGCGGCCGGGGCCATGCTCCGCGGCGCGAGGGGCAACTCCGGCGTCATACTGAGCCTGCTCTTCCGCGGCCTCGCGAAGAGGCTCAAGGGCCTCGACACGGCGGACTCCCTGGTCTTCGCCGAGGCCATGACTGCCGGCGTCGACGCGGCCTACAAGGCCGTCATGAAGCCCGCCGAGGGCACCATCCTCACCGTCTCGCGCGTCGCGACGAGCAGCGCGGTCGAATTTGCCGGGCACGGCGGCGACCTCGAGCTCATGTTCTCCTGCGCCATAGAGTCCGCGCAGGAGGCCCTGGCCGACACGGTGAATCTCAACCCCGTGCTCAAGCGCGCCGGCGTCGTCGACGCGGGCGGCAAGGGCTACGTCTTCATCCTCGAGGCCGCCCTCGCGGCCCTGCGCGGCGAGGCCTACGTCGCCCCCGAGCAGCCCCAGGCCGCCGCGCGGCCCGTCATTGAGACGCGCGAGAGGGCCGACTTCTCCGAGTTCGACGAGGGCGAGATCAACTTCACCTACTGCACGGAGTTCATCTGCTCGCGCGACAACGAGCGCGACCCGGAGCGTATGCGCCAGTGGCTCATGACCATCGGCGACTGCGTCGTGCTGGTCGACGACGACGAGATAATCAAGGTCCACGTCCACACGAACACGCCCGGCGACGTGCTGAGCGTCGCGCTCACCTACGGCCAGCTCCTGAAGGTGAAGATAGAGAATATGCGCGAGCAGCACAGCGAGATGGCCGGCGGCGAGGCCCCGGCGGAGGCTCCCGCCGAGGCGGAGTTCGCCCCTGCCGAGAAGCCCTACGGCGCGGTCGCCGTCTGCGCGGGCGACGGCATGGCGGAGCTCTTCCGCGAGCTCGGCGCGGACCGCATAGTGACCGGCGGGCAGACCATGAACCCCTCCACCGAGGACATCCTCAACGAGGTCAACCGCACCCCGGCGGAGACGGTGTTCGTCTTCCCGAACAACAAGAACATCCAGATGGCGGCGGAGCAGTGCGCTCCCCTCACGGAGAAGAACGTCGTCGTCATCCCCACCAAGACCGTGCCGCAGGGCATCAGCGCGATGCTCATGCTCGACGAGAGCGCCGGGGTGGACGAGATACGCGAGAATATGCTCGAGGCCGCCGCCGGCGTGCACACCGCCCTCGTCACCTACGCCGCGCGCGACAGCGAGTACGACGGCTACGACATCCACGCGGGCGAGTACCTCGCGCTCATGGACGGGGCCCTGCTCGGCAGCTTCACCGCCCTCGACGAGCTCTTCGCGAAGCTCGCGGACAGCGCCGAGGGCTACTCCCCCACCGTCCTCTCCGTCTATTACGGCGAAGACGTCGGCGAGGCCGAGGCCGAGGCCCTGGGCGAGAAGCTCGGCGAGCGCTTCCCCGACGCGGAGCTGAGCATAGTGAACGGCGGCCAGCCCGTCTACTACTACATGGTCTCCATTGAATAAGCGCGTAAAATCCCGCGGAAACCTCCGCGGGATTTTTTTGCCCTTTTTGAAACCCGCGGCGCAGTCCGCGCGTTTATAAGGGCAGAAAGGGAAGCGAGGTGAGGCATATGGACGAGCGCGAGGCCCTGCGCGCGCTGAAATCCGGGAGCGAGGAGGCGCTCTCTTGGTTCATAGAGCGCTACGCGGCCTACGCCGCGGCCATAATCAACAGCATAGTCCTCCCCGCGCTCACGCCGCACGACGCGGAGGAGGCGCTCAGCGACGTTTTCGTCACGCTCTGGCGCAGCGCCGGGCG
>DVKN01000084.1 GCA_018716005.1 Candidatus Scatomorpha stercoravium | reverse complement strand
TGAGCGAGCGCGCGAAGAAGCTCACCGCCTATCACGAGGGCGGCCACGCCGTCGTGAGCGAGTTCCTGGAGCACACCGACCCCGTCCACTATATCACGATTATACCCCGCGGCCCGAGCGGCGGCGCGACCTACTTCCGCCCCAAGGAGGATTTGGAGAACTTCCACTCCTACGCCGAGCTCTTTGAGAACATCGTCGTCTCCCTCGGCGGCCGCGTGAGCGAGCGCCTCTTCCTCGACGACATCTCCACCGGCGCGAGCGGCGATATCCAGCAGGCCACGCACCTCGCGCGCGCCATGGTCACGCAGTACGGCATGAGCGAAAAGCTCGGCCCCATAAGCTACGACAGCTCGGGCCACAGCATCTTCATCGGCCGCGACTTCGGCATGACCAAGAGCTACAGCGAGGAGACCGCCGCGATTATCGACGAGGAGGTCAAGCGCATCTTCGACGAGGCCACGGCCAAGTGCCGCCACATCCTCACGGAGCACGCGGACGTCCTGCGCGGCGTCGCGGATTACCTGCTCGAGCACGAGAGCATGGACGGCGAGGACTTCAGCTACTTCTGCCGCAACGGCTCCCTGCCGCCCAAGCGCCCCGAGCCCAAAATGCGAGACGCGAGCATCGAGCCCCCCGCGAGGAAGATAAGCTACACCTTCGACGAGCCGGCTGAAAAGCCCGCCCTCGAGGACGGCGCGAAGCCCGATACCGAGCCCGGCAGCGGCGAAAATAAGGAATAAACGCGAAGAGGCGGGAGCTTGCTCCCGCCTCTTTATTCTTTGCTCCTGCTCTTCAGGTATGCCGCGAGGGCCGCGCCCGCGATTATCAGCACGACGCCTATGACGATTATCACCGTGCCCACGGCGGCGACGGGGTTGAAGACTTCCGCGGCCCCGGATATGGGTATCTCGACGCCGTCCACCGTCACCGTGGAGCCGAAGCCGCCGCCCCAGAGGCCGCCGCTTATATCGTTGAAGGAGCCGAACATCCGGTTCGAGACGCCGCGCGCCACAGCGCCCAGTATCACCAGGGGCAGGCCGCAGAGGGCGATGTAGACGCCGGCGAGCCAGCCCCAGCGCTTTGCGGCGCGGCGCAGGTATTTCGGCAGGGTCTCCATCCAGTCCGGGTCCCCGCGCGGCCGGGACTGAGCGCCGTCCTCATACGTGAAGCAGCCGGGGTCGTATTCCTGCGAGCTGTCTGCTTCCTCCTCCGGGCCTTCCTCGCTGAGGAGCCAGTCTACGCTGACGCCCAGGGCGGCGGCGAGGGGGACGAGCTTCGTCGTCTCGGGCACCGCGGCGCCCAATTCCCACTTCGATATCGCCTGACGGGAGACGCCCACCGCCTCCGCCAAAGCGTCCTGCGAGAGCCCCGCCTTCTTGCGGCAGTAGTATATTTTTTCGCAAAGCCGCATGGTTTCACTTCCTTTCCCATGGCTCCAGTATAGCAAAGCCGCGGTTGCGGCGCAAGCGCCGGGGGCTGGAACTTTACGCAACTACGGGTTGCGGCGGGGAAAAATCGCCGCGGAAGTTGCATTGCGGGCGCGGGTTATGGTATAATATTACGGCTGATTTATGCGATTACTCATAGTCAAGGGAGATAGATATACATGAAACTCGGTATCGTCGGCCTGCCCAATGTGGGCAAGAGCACGCTCTTCAACGCCATAACTAACGCGGGGGCGGAGAGCGCGAACTACCCCTTCTGCACGATTGAGCCCAACGTGGGCATGGTCGCCGTCCCGGACGAGCGGCTGGACTTCCTGCGCGAGCTCTACAGCCCGAAGAAGTACACGCCCGCGGTGATAGAGTTCGTGGACATCGCCGGCCTCGTGAAGGGCGCGAGCCATGGCGAGGGCCTCGGCAACAAGTTCCTCGAGAACATCCGCCGCACGGACGCCATAGTACACGTCGTCAGGTGCTTCGACGACGAGAACATCATCCACGTGGACGGCAGCACCGACCCCGCGCGCGACATCGACGTCATCAACCTCGAGCTCATCATGGCCGACATGGAGCTCGTGGAGCGGCGCATAGACAAGTCGAAGAAGGCCGCGAAGGGCGGCGACAAGAAATTCGCCCATGAGGCCGAGGTCTTCGAGCGCCTGCTCGCGCACCTCAACGAGGGGCAGAGCGCGCGCAGCTTCGACTGCTCGCCGGACGAGCGCGAGCTCATAGAGACGGTCGACCTCCTGAGCCTCAAGCCCGTCATATACGCCGCCAACATGGACGAGGACGGCATAGCGAACCTCGAGGGAAACGGTTACTACAAAGCCGTGAAGGCCATAGCCGACGCCGAGGGGGCGCAGGTGCTGCCCATCTGCGCGCGCACGGAGCAGGAGATAGGCGAGCTCGACGAGGCCGACCGCGAGGTCTTCCTCGAGGAGCTGGGGCTGCATGAGAGCGGCCTCGCGAGGCTCATAAAGTGCTCCTACGCCCTGCTGGGCCTCATAAGCTTCCTCACCTGCGGCAGCGACGAGGTCAGGGCCTGGACGATAAAGGACGGCACCCGCGCGCCCCAGGCCGCCGGCAAGATACACTCCGACTTCGAGCGCGGCTTCATACGCGCGGAGATAGTCGCCTTCGACGACCTCAAGGCCTGCGGCACCATGGCGGCGGCGAAGGAGCGCGGCCTCGTGCGCAGCGAGGGCAAGGACTACGTCATGAAGGACGGCGACGTCACGCTCTTCCGCTTCAACGTCTGAGCATACGGATATGAAAAGCGGCCCCCAAACCGGGGGCCGTTCCTTATTCTACTGGGGTATGGCTCCGGGCCTTGCGCCGGGGCGCGCAGCCTCCCAGGGGCGCGGCGGGCTCTCGCGCCTGAGGCCGAAGCTCACGGCTATGGCGTCGTCCACGCGCAGCATATCGCGCGGGGCGAGAGCGCCCATGCGCTCGCGGAGGCGGGATTTGTCTATCGTGCGTATCTGCTCGCAGAGGACTACGCTGTCCCGCCTGAGCGCCCCGCCGGCGGAGAGCTCTATGTGCGTCGGGAGGCGCGCCTTGCCCGTCTGGGAGGTTATCGCGGCGGCGATGACCGTCGGGCTGTGGCGGTTGCCGGTGTCGTTCTGGACTATGAGCACCGGCCTCATGCCTCCCTGCTCGCTGCCCACGACCGGGCTCAGGTCGGCGTAGAAGATGTCGCCCCTGCGGACGCTGGTTTCCTGCATGGTACCACCTCTTTCGTCAGGTGCCCGGTACAGTATATGTAGGGCCGGGCGGCGGTGTCCGCCGGTACTATTATCGGCAGGACGGCGCGGCTTTATTCTATGAGCTTGAACTGCTCGGCGAAGAAGTAGGGGTTATCCTCCCAGCGCACGCCGTTGTTGACGTAGACGCGCGGCACCCTCGGGCTGACGGAGCAGAGTATCTCGTGCGGGATGGTGCCCGCGGCCTTCGCGATATTGTCCACCTCGCGGCCGCCGCCGAAGACGAGCACCTCGTCGCCCACCTCGGCGTCCTCTATGTCCGTGATGTCGACCATGCACATGTCCATGCAGATGCGGCCCACCTGCGGGGCCTTCTTACCCCTGACGCGCACGGAGAAGCTGCCCGAGGCCGCCCGGGGCAGGCCGTCGGCATAGCCTATGGGCAGGACGGCTATGACCCTGTCCGAATCGCAGACGTAGCTGTGGCCGTAGCTTATGCCGTCGCCGGCCCTGTGGCGGTGTATGGCGGCGATGCGGGTCTTCAGGCGCATTACGGGGAAGACGTAGATGTCCCCGCGGTCCTCGCCGGGATAGAGCCCGTAGAGCAGCAGGCCCGGGCGCACCATGTCCTGGGCCATGTCCGGGAAGTTTATCACCGCGCCGGAGTTGGAGCAGTGGCGCATGGGTATTATCCCGCCCGTGATGCGCTCTATCTCGTCGACGGCCCGGTTGAAGCAGGCGAACTGGCCCTCGGTATACTGCACCTTCGGCTCGTCCGCCATGGCGAAGTGCGTGAAGGCCCCCGACCACATGAAGTTCGGCTGCACGAGCGCCGTGATGGCCTCGTACATGGCGTCGCGCCTGAGCACGTTGAAGCCCGTGCGGCCCATGCCGCTGTCCAGCTTGAGCTGGCATTTGAGCACCTTGCCGCTCGCGGCGAGCTCGTCTGAGATGGCTATGGCGTTCTCTATGTCGCCTATCGCCTGCGTCAGGTCGAGGTCGGCGAGCTCGTTCGCGGCGGAGGCCGGGCTCGGCGCGAGGACGAGTATCTCGCCCTCTATCCCCGCCTCGCGCAGCTCCTTCGCCTCGCTCAGGCAGCTGACGGCTATGTACTCCGCGCCCAGCTCCTTGAGCTTGCGCGCTATCTCCACCGCCCCGTGGCCGTAGGCGTTCGCCTTGCAGACGCCGCAGAACTTAGTCCTCTCGGGGAGGCGGCTGCGTATCTCCCGGTAGTTGTGCTCCAGGATGGACATATCTATCTCAGCCCATGTCCTCATCTCGTCTGTGACCATTTCTATCCTCCAAGCTCGAATTTGCTTATCTCCGCCGTGAGGGCGCTCTCGCCCGAGGCGGTAAACTCAGCGTATGCCGGCTCGCCGCCGCGCAGGGTCAGCGTGACCGAAATTTCGTCCGTCAGCGCGAGGGAGACGAGCGTGTCCTCCCCCTCCCGCCAGGAGAGCGTCTCCGCGCCGGACTCTATGGCGTCGAGCAGCAGCCCGGGCGCCGCCGCGGCGTTCAGGCCCTCCGAGGGCATATCCAGGACTAGCCCCGCGTACTCAAACCCGCCCCCGCCGGGCCCCGAGAGCACCGCGCCGGCTATCTCCTCCGGCGCTAGCACGGTGAGCGTGTCGCCCTCCGTAGTGCGCTCAAGGGAGAGCGTGTACTCCGCGAGGCGGCCGCCCATGGTTGACGTAATCTCCACATCCATCGTGACGGCCCCGGCGCTTATCAGCCGCTCACGGAGGCCGTCTATGGCCGCGCCCTCCCCGGCGCAGCCCGTGAGCGTGAGGGCCGCGGCTGCGGCCGTGACTGCCGCAATGATACGGCGCATGGATTATTCCTCCTCAATGAGTTTCATCGCCTGTGGGAGGAAGTCTATGACGTCGAGCAGATTCATGCCGTATTCGCCCTTTTCCTCGGCCGCGAGGTCGCCCGCGAGGCCGTGCAGGAAGACGGCGAGGGGCACGGCCTTATCCGCCGGGAACTGGCACAGGAGAGCTCCCATTATCCCCGCGAGGACGTCGCCGCTCCCGCCTCTCGCGAGGCCGGGGTTGCCGGTCGTGTTTACATACGCTCTCCCATCCGGGAAGGCCGTGACCGTGCCCGCGCCCTTGAGGACGAGGATGACGCCGTATTTCCCGGCGAAGGCGCGGGCGGCGTCCAGGCGGGGGGCGTCGGAGCGGCCGCCGAGGTGGCGCTCGAACTCGCCCTGATGCGGCGTGAGCACTACCGGCCCCTTCACGCGGCGGAGCAGCTTGGGCTCGAAGCGGGAGAAGCACCAGAGCGCGTCCGCGTCCAGTACGACGGGGCAGTCCGCCTCCAGCAGCAGGTCGCGCACGAGCCGGACGAGCTCCTCGCTGCGGCCGAGGCCCGGGCCCATGCAGAGCGCCCCCGCATGGGGCAGCAGCTCCTCTATGGCGGCGATGCCGCGCATGGTCATGCGTCCGGCCTCGTCGGCCGGGACGGGCGCGACCATGGCCTCGTCGTTCTTGACGGCGGCGACGGTGTATATGCTCTCGGGCACGAAGAGGTTCACGAGCCCGGCCCCGGAGCGCACGGCGGCGCGCGAGGCGAGCGTGGGCGCCCCTGAATAGCCCGTGCTGCCGCCCACGATGAGCAGCCGGCCGTAATCTCTCTTCGAGCTCTCGCGCGCCCTCCGGGGCAGGAGCATCGGCGCGGCGGAGCGTATAGCAGTCCTGTCCATAGTTACTCATTATACCTTTTTATTTTTTGTTAGTCAAATCATTTGACTTCCGGACGGCGATGTGATATAAATATATGCCAGTTGGATATGCAATATCGCTGTGACCGGGAAAATGTCAGCGTCAAGCGCAAAGAGAACGGGGGCCGCCGGCTGTAAGCCCCCCGCGTGGAAACTGACCGTTCGCCCGTGAGCGTCCGGCCAATCACCGGCGGCCGCGGCCCGATAAAGCCGCTCAGAGCGCGGCGCTCATGCGCCGAACACGGGTGGTACCGCGGAAGTGAGCCTTTCGTCCCATACGAGGGACGGAGGGCGTATTTTTTTGCGGGCGGCGGGCTGTGCCCGCTGACAATGCGGCGGCGTGTCGCCGCTGACAATGCGTTACGTACGTATGAGGTTGACGCAGGTTTTCCACTCGGTAACGGAGCGGGTGGTTGTCCGACGTAAAGGCCGGATGTGCGCAAGCGTATAGCGCCC
>DVKN01000083.1 GCA_018716005.1 Candidatus Scatomorpha stercoravium | reverse complement strand
GACGAAGCCGGAGGACAAGATACGCCTCGTCCACGAGGCCCTCGGCCGCATACCGGCTTCCGAGCGCGGCGAGCACGAGATATACGTCACCAGCGCGCCCATGGACGCCGTCGGGAAGATAAAGGCCGAGGCCGCCTCCGGACGCGCGCTGCGCGTCTACGCCCTCGGCGGCGACGGCACGCTCAACGAGTGCGTGAACGGCGCGGCGCTCCTCCCCAACGCCGCCGTCACGCATTTCCCCTGCGGCACGGGCAACGACTTCATACGTATGTTCGGCGACGAGCGTGGCCGCTTCGGCGACCTCGCGGAGCTCATACGCGGCGAGGTTGTGCCGCTCGACATCATAAAGTGCAACGACCGCTACGCCGTCAACATCTGCTCCATGGGCCTCGACGCGCGCGTGGGCACGGACGTACACAAGTACAGCCGCCTCCCGCTCATAGGCGGCGTCGGCGGCTACGTCGTCTCCCTCGCCGCGAACTACATAAAGGGCGTCAAGACGGCCATGACCGCCCACGTGGAGGGCATGACCTGCGGGCCCGAGCTCAACATAGTCTGCGTCTGCAACGGCCGCTACTACGGCGGCGGCTTCAACCCCACTAACGACGCGAGGCCCGACGACGGGCTCATGGACGTGCTTATCGCCTCCGGCGTCGGCCGCGCCAAGCTGCTCGGCGTCATCGCCGGCTACGCCACGGCCAAATACAAGCTCTATCCGCAGTACATTACCTGCGTGCGCACGCGCCGCCTCGAGATAGACTGCCGCCGCCCCGAGGTCATAAACATCGACGGCGAGGCCGCCCACGCCCAGCGCGCCGTCTTCGAGCTCATACCCGGCGGCGTCAACTTCATCGCCCCGCGGGGCCTGGAATTTTTCCGCGACAAGAGCCTGTGACGCCGCGTTCACAAAAAATTATCATCTAAAATTCGCGATTACGACTTGACATTTTGCAAAAGTGTGGTACATTTATAAGCGGGTTAGCACTCAGGGCTAAAGAGTGCTAACCCGCTGAAACGTTTTATCTCGTATAAAAATCTTAGGAGGTAATATACATGAAACTCAAGCCTTTGGCTGACCGCGTAGTCCTCAAGCAGAAGGAAGCCGAGGAGCGCACCAAGAGCGGCATTTATCTCGCCAGCACCGCGCAGGAGAAGCCCGAGCTCTACGAGGTCGTCGAGGTCGGCCCCGGCGGCATGATAGACGGCAACGAGGTCGTCATGACCGTGAAGGCCGGCGAGACCGTCCTGGTCGGCAAGTACAGCGGCACCAAGGTCAAGGTCGACGAAGAGGAGCTCACGATTGTGAAGCAGAGCGACATCCTCGCCATCGTCGAGTAAGCAAAACTTATAGGAGGCAATAACAATGGCTAAGCAGATTATATACGGCGAAGAGGCCCGCAAGGCCCTCGAGCGCGGCATCAACCAGCTCGCCGACACCGTCAAGATTACCCTCGGCCCCAAGGGCCGCAACGTCGTCCTCGGCAAGAAGTTCGGCGCTCCCCTCATCACCAACGACGGCGTGACCATCGCCAAGGAGATTGAGCTCGAGGATCCCTACGAGGATATGGGCGCGCAGCTCATCCGCGAGGTCTCCACTAAGACCAACGACGTAGCCGGCGACGGCACCACCAGCGCCACCATCCTGGCCCAGGCCATGATTCGCGAGGGCCTGAAGAACCTCGCCGCGGGCGCGAACCCGATGGTCATGCGCCGCGGCATCCAGAAGGCCGCCGAGGCCGCCGTGGCCGAAATCCGCGCGAACAGCCAGCCCGTCTCCGGCACCCATGACATCGCCCGCGTCGGCACCATTTCCTCCGGCGACGAGCACATCGGCACCCTTATCGCCGAGGCCATGGAGAAGGTCAGCCAGAGCGGCGTCATCACCGTCGAGGAGAGCAAGACCGCCGAGACCTACAGCGAGGTCGTCGAGGGCATGCAGTTCGACCGCGGCTACATCACCCCCTACATGGCCACCGACAACGAGAAGATGGAGGCCAACCTCGACGATCCCTTCATCCTTATCACCGATAAGAAAATCTCCAACATCCAGGAGATTCTGCCCCTCCTCGAGCAGATTGTCCAGGCCGGCAAGAAGCTGCTCATCATCGCCGAGGACGTCGAGGGCGAGGCCCTCGCGACCATCATCCTCAACAAGCTGCGCGGCACCTTCACCTGCGTCTGCGTGAAGGCCCCCGGCTTCGGCGACCGCCGCAAGGAGATGCTGCAGGATATCGCCATCCTCACCGGCGGCCAGGTCATCTCCAGCGACCTCGGCATGGAGCTCAAGGACGCCAGCGTCGCCATGCTCGGCCGCGCGCGCCAGGTCAAGGTCACCAAGGAGAACACCATCATCGTCGACGGCGCCGGCGACAGCGCGGACATCAAGGACCGCATCGCCCAGATTAACAACCAGATCGCCGTCACCACCAGCGATTACGACAAGGAGAAGCTCCAGGAGCGCCTCGCCAAGCTCAGCGGCGGTGTCGCCGTCATCAAGGTCGGCGCGGCCACCGAGACCGAGATGAAGGAGAAGAAGCTCCGCATTGAGGACGCGCTCAACGCCACCCGCGCGGCCGTCGAGGAGGGCATCGTCGCCGGCGGCGGCAGCGCCTACGTCATGGCCAGCAAGGCCGCGGCCAAGCTCGCCCGCACCCTGACGGGCGACGAGAAGACCGGCGCCGATATAGTCGCCAAGGCTCTGCTCGCCCCGATAAGCCAGATCGCCGCGAACGCCGGCGTCGAGGGCGCGGTCGTCCTCGAGAAGGTCGGCGCCTCCCGCAGCGCCAGCTTCGGCTACGACGCCGCCAACGAGAAGTACGGCGACATGATTTCCATGGGCATCGTAGACCCGACCAAGGTCTGCCGCAGCGCCCTCGAGAACGCCGCGAGCGTTTCCGCCATGGTGCTGACCACCGAGAGCCTCGTCGCCGACATACCCGAGAAGGCTCCCGCCGCCCCCGCTGCCCCGGATATGGGCGGTATGTATTGAGATAAACGCTGAAAAGACCTCCGGCATGGCCGGAGGTCTTTTTCAATCATGCGAGCCCAGCAGCGCGAGGAGCTCGCCCCAGAGCTCGAGCAGGCGGAATTTGAAGGTCACGCCC
>DVKN01000082.1 GCA_018716005.1 Candidatus Scatomorpha stercoravium | reverse complement strand
CCGCGCGCGCCGGGGATTACCGCGGCCAGCTCGGGCTCTACGCCTGGGCCATGGAGCGCATCGCCGGGAAACCCGTGAAGGAGCGCATAGTGTACTTCCTGAACGCAAAAACCGCCGTGAACCTCTGATTTCGCGGCAAATCAACTTCACTTTACTCTTGACACGCACAACTGTTTGTAATAAAATAGTATCAGAAGGATTACCCGCACGTCCCGCGCGGCGCGGCCGCCGAGAATACTTTAAAAGGTGAGATACGATGAGCAACAATAACAGCATAAACATAGGCGAAAGGATAGACGGGCTGCTTCGTGAGCGCGGCATCTCCGGCTCCAAGATGAGCGCCGACCTCGGCATGAGCCGCAGCTTCATGACCGAGCTGCGCAAGGGCCGCGCCAAGGGCGTGAACGCCGAGACGGCCTCGCGCATCGCCGACTACCTCGGCGTCTCCACCGACTTCCTGCTGGGCAAGAGCCCCTCGCCTAACCTCTCCGACGACCCCATCGAGCGCGAGCTGGCCGGCTACCTCGAGGAGCTGCGCAACCGCCCCGAGCAGAGGATGCTCTTCTCCGCCACCCGTAAGGCGACCAGGGAGCAGGTTGAGGCCATAGTGCGCATGATAGAGGAGATGCAGAAGGACTGATGGCCTATATCGAGGGCGTGGACTACTGGGTGAGGCTGGTTGAGTTCCCCAATATGGCTTCGCCCAGCGTCGCCGTCTCCAACGGGGACGGCACCTTCACCATCTATGTGAACTCGCGCTTCTCGCCGGAGAAGCGCGCCGCCGGGCTGCGCCATGAGCTCGAGCACCTGGAGGGCCAGCACTTTTACCGCGACGACGTGGAGCTCGGCGAGCTCGAGGCCGCGGCCGACGGGAAGATTACCCTCAGCGCCCCCGCGCCGGGCGGCGGGAGGGGGGACAGGATCCCGCTCTACAGGGACTGCGACGCCTTCCTCGAGGATTTCATCGGCAAGGCCTCGCCCGCGAGCCTGGAGCTGCTGCGCCGGGGCGGGCTCGACCTGTCCGAGGGCGCGGGTAAATCCCCGCCGGGGCGCGGCGGGGCGAGCGGGCCCTCCGCGAAGAGGTGAGAAATGGACAATAGAGCAATAGGAGTACTGGATACAGGCGTCGGCGGGCTCACCGCCGTCCGTTCACTGCGCGCGCTGCTGCCCGGGGAGGATATCGTCTTCTTCGCGGACACGGCGCGCGTGCCGTATGGGGGCCGGGATACGGACGAGATACGGGCCCTATCCATGGACTGCGCCCGCCGCCTGGCGGAGCGCGCGGAGATAAAGTTCCTGCTCGTCGCCTGCGGCACCATAACCTCCGCCTGCCTCGCCGAGACGGGCGGGGCGGCCGGGGTCGAGGCCGCGGGGGTGATAGCCCCGGCGGCGGAGGCGGCCGCGAGAGCGAGCGTCACGGGCCGCATCGGCGTCCTCTCGACGGAGGCCACCGCGCGGACGGGGGCCTTCCCGCGCGCGCTCGAGGCCGCGAGGCCGGGCGTGGAGGTCGTCTCGCGCGGCAACTCCGCGCTCGTGCCGCTCATAGAGGCCGGGCGCATCTCGGCCGGGGACGCGGAGCTTGAGCGCGCCGTAGACGAGGCCGCCGCGCCCTTCATAAGCGCCGGGGTCGACGCGCTGATTCTCGGCTGCACGCATTTCCCCCTGCTCACGGAGCGCTTCCGCGAGCGCCTGCCGGGCGTGGAGCTCATAAATTCCGGCGCGGCCGGGGCCGGGGAATGCGCCCGCCGCCTCGCGGAGGAGGGCCTGCTGAACCCGCGCTCGGCCGGGGGGAGCACGCGCTGCCTCGTCACGGGGGACACGGAGGGCTTCTGCCGCCTCGCGGATATCTTCCTCGGCGGCGCGTTCACCGCAGAAAAAGCTTGACATCTGAGGATTATGTGGTAGTATATTAGCGTGCTACCACATTAGCATAGTAAAGTACGACCGAGAGGCAAGAGGCAATGGAAGATATACTCTCCCGCGAGGAGAAGCTGGTGCGCGCCTTCCGCGCGCTCTGCTCGCGATATGGCTACCGCCCCTACCGAATGAGCAAGTTCGAGGAGTACGACCTCTACGCGGACAACCGCGGACTGCTCCCGCCGGGCGGGGTCATTACGTTTACGGACACAAACGGGCGGCTCATGGCGCTCAAGCCGGACGTCACGCTGTCGATAGCGAAGAACCTCACGCCGCCGCCGGGCGGGAGCGTGCGCGTCTACTACGACGAGAGCGTATACCGCGCGCCGGACAGGCAGCTGGGCTTCCAGGAGATTACGCAGGCCGGGCTCGAGTATCTGGGCGAGGTGGACGCCTACGCCGTCGGCGAGGCCGCCGCGATTGCCCGCGCCGCGCTCGACGCGATAGAGCCGGGCGGCGTGCTGGATATTACGCACATGGGCTACATCAACGGCCTCATAGACGCCGTCGGGGCCCCGGCCAGGGCCGCGGCGGAGATAATGCGCGCGGTGTCGCAGCGCAACGCGCACGGCGTCCGGGCCGTATGCGCCGCCGCCGGGATATCCGGCGCGCCGGTGGAGCGGCTGTGCCGCGCGGTGGGCCTCTACGGGCCGCTGAGGGAGAACCTGCCCGCCCTCGCGGAGCTCAGCGTGAACGCCGCGACCGAGAGGGCCGTCGGGGAGCTCACGGAGCTCGCCGGGGTGCTGGACGCCTTCGGCGCGCTGGAGGGCGTGAACCTCGACCTCGCCATCGCCGGGGACGGGGACTACTACGACGGGGTGGTCTTCAAGGGCTATGTGCCCGGCGTGCCGAGCGCCGTGCTCTCGGGCGGGCGCTACGACAAAGTCCTCGAGCGCCTCGGGAAGAGCGGCGGGGCCGTCGGCTTCGCACTGTACCTGAACCTGCTCGAGCGGCTCTATGACGACGACGCCGCCGGATACGACGCCGACGTGCTGCTCATAACCGGGGACGCCCCGCCGCATATCGCGGCGCGCGCGGCGAGGGAGATTACGGCGGCGGGATATTCCGTCCGCGCCGAGCGCTCCGGCGGGCGCTGCCGCTGCCGCCGCCGGGCGCGCATAGACGAAGCGGGGGAGGTGGAGTACCTTGACTGAGACGCTGGATATCGCCCTGCCGAAGGGCCGGCTGGGCGAGAAGGTCGCCCGGCTCCTGGGCGAGGCGGGCATGGGCGCCGCCGAAGTGCGCGAGGGCAGCCGCGCGCTGGTGCTCGAGAGCGACGACGGCTCGCTGCGCTTCTTCTGGGTCAAGCCCGCCGACGTGCCCATATACGTCGAGCGCGGCGCGGCCGACGCCGGCGTCGCCGGGAAGGACGTGCTCCTCGAGCACGGCGCGGACGTGTACGAGCTCCTCGACCTCGGGCTCGGGAGGTGCCGGATGTGCGTCGCCGGCTTCCCCGGCGCGCTCGAGAGGCCAGGCGCGCTGCGCGTGGCCACGAAGTACCCGGATATCGCGACGCGGCATTTCCGCAGCCGCGGCCGGGCGATAGATATAATAAAGCTCAACGGCTCCATAGAGCTCGCGCCCATACTCGGCCTCGCCGACGTCATAGTCGACATAGTGGAGACCGGCGCGACGCTCAGGGAGAACAAGCTCGAGGTGCTCGAGGAGGTGCTGCCCGTCAGCGCCCGCCTCATATGCAATAAGGCCGCGTTCCGCTTCAAGCACGGGCGGGTGGAGGCCCTCGCCGCCGCTCTGGCGGGGATAACGGAAGGAGGAAAATAAATGCTCAGGATATTCGTAAGGGGCGAGACGCCCGACGCGGAGCTCGTCCGCCGCGAGGCCGCCGCCCGGGACGTCTCCGGCGCGGTCGCGGACATAATCGCCGACGTGCGCGCCAACGGCGACGCCGCGCTCATGAAATACAACGCGAAGTTCGATAACGCCGCCGGAGCGGCGCTCGAGGTGACGCCGGAGGAGATAGACGCGGCCTACGCCGCCGCCGACCCGGAGCTCATCCGCGTCATGGAGCTCGCCGCGGAGAATATCCGCGAGTTCCACAAGAGGCAGCTCACGAGCGGCTACGTCATGGGCGGGAAGAACGGCGCGCTCCTCGGCCAGCGCGTCCTGCCGCTCAGGCGCGTGGGGCTCTATATCCCCGGCGGCACGGCGGCCTATCCGAGCAGCCTCCTCATGAACTGCGTCCCCGCGCGCATAGCGGGGGTGGAGGAGGTCGTCATGACCACGCCCGCGAGCGGCGGCGAGGTGAGCGGCGTAATACTCGCGGCGGCGAAGGTCGCCGGGGTGGACAGGGCCTTCCGAGTGGGCGGGGCCCAGGCCGTCGCCGCGCTCGCCTACGGCACGGAGACGATACCGCAGGTGGACAAGATTGTCGGCCCCGGCAACGCCTTCGTCGCCGAGGCGAAGAGGCAGGTCTTCGGCCAGGTCGCGATAGACATGATAGCCGGGCCGAGCGAGATACTTATCGTCTCCGACGGCAAATCGGATCCCGTCTGGATGGCCGCCGACCTCCTGAGCCAGGCCGAGCACGACCGCCTCGCGACGGCCATACTCATAACCGATTCCATGGAGCTCGCGAAGGCAGTGCAGGCCGAGGTGGAGCGGCAGCTCGCCGTCCTCCCGCGCGACGAGATTGCCCGCGCCGCGATTGAGGCGAACGGGAAGATAATCGTCACGAAGACCATAGCCGAGGCCGTCGAGATGGCGAACGCCGTCGCGCCGGAGCACCTGGAGCTCGCCGTGGACGAGCCCTTCGCCTGGCTCGGCCGCGTCCGGAACGCGGGCAGCGTCTTCCTCGGCCGCCACTGCCCCGAGCCGCTCGGCGACTATCTATCCGGCACGAACCACACCCTCCCGACGATGGGCACGGCCCGCTTCTCGAGCCCGCTCGGCGTCGAGGACTTCGTAAAGCGCTCCTACTTCAGCTACTATACGCCCGAAGCGCTCGAGGCCGCCGCGGACGCCGCGGCCCTCTTCGCCGACAGCGAGGGCCTGCACGGGCACGCCGTCAGCGCCACCGCGCGCCGGAAAGGCGGCGGGGGCAGATGAGCCGCTACATGAACCCGCGCTACGCTTCGCTCGAGGCCTACGTGCCCGGCGAGCAGCCGAAGGGCGAGTTTATAAAGCTCAACGCCAACGAGAGCCCGTATCCGCCGGGGCCCGGCGTGCTCGAGGCCGTGCGCGGCGCGGAGGGTACGGCCCTCAACCTCTACCCGGACGCCGCCTGCCGCGCGCTGGACGCCGCGCTCGCGGAGAGCCTCGGCGTGGAGCCGGACATGATACTCTGCGCGAACGGCTCGGACGACATACTGAACTTCTGCTTCATGGCCTTCGGCCGGGACGGGGCGCTCTTTCCCGAGATTACCTACGGCTTCTACGAGGTCTTCTGCGCCCTGCACGGCATAAAAGAGCGGCGCGCGCCCATGCGCGAGGGCTTTTCGCTCCGGCCGGAGGACTTCTTCGGCGCGGGGAGCATGGTCGTCATAGCGAACCCGAACGCGCAAACCGGCGTCGAGATGCCGCCCGAGGGCGTGGAGGCGATTGTCCGGAACAACCCCGATAACGTCGTCGTGATTGACGAGGCCTACGTAGCCTTCGGGGGGACGAGCGCGCTGCCGCTCGTGAGGAGGTATCCGAACCTTATCGTCGTGCGCACCTTCTCGAAGTCCCGCTCCATGGCCGGCGCGCGGCTCGGCTTCGCCGTGGGGGACGCGGGGCTCATCGCCGACCTCAGGAAGCTCAAGTACTCGACGAACCCCTATTCCGTGAACCGCGCGGCCCTCGCCGCGGGCATCGCGGCCGTGCGGGAGAGCGCGTATTACGAGGCGAACTGCGCGAAAATCGCCGAAACGCGGGATAATTTCGCCGCCTCGCTCAAAGAACGCGGCTGGTATCTCACGGATTCAAAGGCGAACTTCGTCCTCGCGAAGCCGCCGGCGCTCGAGGCGAAGGAGCTGCAACCGGCGCTCAAGGCGCGGGGCATCCTCGTGCGCTACCTCGGCGGGGCGCTCAGCGAATACCTGCGCATAACCATAGGCACGCCGGAGCAGATGGAAGCGCTGCTCGCGGCGATAGACGAAATCTACAGGGCAAACGGGTGATGTATATGGCAAGGACCGCCACGATAAATCGCAGGACCAACGAGACGGACATAGCGCTGACGCTCTCGCTTGACGGCGGGGCGGCGGAGATTTCGACGGGGATTGGCTTCTTCGACCATATGCTCGCGCAGCTCGCGCGGCACGGCGGCTTCGGGATAACGCTCAAATGTTTGGGCGACCTGGAGGTCGACGGCCACCACACGGTCGAGGACGTCGGCCTCGCGCTGGGCGAGGCGCTGCGAGAAGCCCTCGGCGATAAGCGCGGCATAGAGCGCTACGGGCAGGCGATAATCCCGATGGACGAGGCGCTCGCGCTCTGCGCCGTAGACCTCTCCGGGCGGCCCTGCCTGCGCTATTCGGCGGAGATTCCCGCCGGGCGCGTCGGGGATTTCGACACGGAGCTCGTGCGCGAGTTCATGCAGGCGTTCTGCAATTCCGGGATGTTCGCCCTGCATATTAGGCAGCTCGACGGCGTGAATTCGCACCACATCATCGAGGCCATGTTCAAGGCCCTCGCCCGCGCTCTAAAGGCGGCCGTCGCCGTGACGGGCGAGGATTTACCCAGCACCAAGGGGGCGCTGTGATGGTCGCAATCATAGATTACGGCGTGGGGAACCTCTTTTCCCTGCGCAGCTCGCTGGCCGCGATTGGGGCTGAGAGCGTGGTGACGGGCGACGCGGATGAAATCCTGCGCGCCGACCGCGTCATTCTGCCCGGCGTCGGGGCCTTCGCGGACGCGCGGCGGAAGCTCGCGGAGTCCGGCCTCGAGAGCGCGGTGTACCGCTGCGCGGACTCGGGGAAGCCCCTGCTCGGCATCTGCCTTGGGATGCAGCTGCTCTTCGAGCGCAGCTACGAATTCGGCGAGCACCGGGGCCTCGGCCTGCTGCGCGGCGAGGTCGTCGGCATGGCCGGGCGCATACCGCCGGAGCTCGACATACCCCAGATAGGCTGGAACGCTCTGCACAAAACAAAGGATAGCCGCATCCTCTCGGCCACGCCCGAGGGCGCGCACGTCTACTTCGTGCACAGCTTCTTCGCGGAGCGCTGCGGCGATTCCCTCGCCGCGACGGCGGAGTACGGCCTCGAGCTGACCGCCGCCGTGGAGCTGGAGAACGTCTGCGGCTGCCAGTTCCACCCTGAGAAGAGCGGCGGCGCGGGGCTCGATATCCTCCGCGCCTTCTGCGGGATGGAGGGGAGATAATGCTTATATTCCCTGCAATCGACCTGTACGACGGCAAAGCTGTCCGTCTTTATAAGGGAGATTATAACAATATGACCGTCTACTCCTCAGACCCCGTTTCGGTGGCGGCGGACTTCGTATCGAAGGGCGCGCGGCAGATTCACATGGTCGACCTGGCCGGGGCGAGGGACGGCGGGATGCCGAACCTCGGCGTCGTGCGCGAGGTGATAAGGGCCACGGGCGCCTTCGTCGAGCTCGGCGGCGGGATACGCGATGCGGAGGGCATAGAGCGCGCGCTCGATGCGGGCGTGAGCCGCGTGATTCTCGGCACGGCGGCGGCCGCCAATCCCGAATTCCTGGAATCTGCGGTGGCGAAATACGGCGGGAAAATCGCCGCTGGCTGCGATTTGCGCGACGGGGAGGTCGCCGTGAAGGGCTGGCTCGAGAGCTCGGGCGTCACGGCGGGGGAGTTCTTCTCGCGCATGACCGGGCTCGGCGTGGAGACGGTCATATGCACGGACATCGCCCGCGACGGGGCCATGCGCGGCGCGAACGACGCGCTCTACGCTGAGATTTCCCGCGCCTTCCCGGCGGTGCGGCTCATAGCCTCGGGCGGCGTCTCGTCCATGGAGGACATAGCGCGGCTGCGCGCGCTGGGGCTCTACGGGGCCATCATCGGAAAGGCGTACTATACGGGCGCAATCGACCTCGAAAAAGCGGTGGAGGCGGCAAAATGATAACAAAACGCATAATCCCCTGCCTCGACGTGCGCGACGGGCGCGTCGTAAAGGGCGTGAACTTCGCCGCTCTGCGGGACGTGGATTCGCCCGCCGCCCTCGCGGAATACTATACGGACTGCGGCGCGGACGAGCTCGTCTTCTACGACATCACGGCGAGCGCCGAGGGCCGCGCGCTCTTCACGGACATCCTGCGAGAGACGGCAAGCCGGGTGTTCATCCCCCTCACCGTCGGCGGCGGGATAAATACGCTCGACGATTTCGGCCGCGTGCTCAAATGCGGCGCGGACAAGGTCAGCGTGAACTCCGGCGCAATAAAAAACCCCGCCCTCATAGGCGAGGCGGCGCTGCGCTACGGGAGCCAGTGCGTCGTGCTCTCGGTTGACATAAAGCGCGTGGACGGCGAGTTCCGCGTCTTCTCGCGCGGCGGGAGGGACGACACGGGCATGGAGGCGCTCGCGTGGATAGAGCGCGGCGTGGCCGCCGGCGCGGGCGAGGTTGTCGTGAACAGCATAGACACCGACGGCGTGAAGGGCGGCTTCGACCTCGAACTGCTCGACGCCGTGTGCTCGCGGGTGAGGGTGCCGGTCGTCGCCTCGGGCGGCGCGGGCTCGGCGGAGGACTTCACGCGGCTCTTCGAGAGCGTGCCGCGCGTGAGCGCAGGGCTCGCGGCGAGCATCTTCCACTTCGGCGAGGTAAAAATCCCCGAGCTCAAGCGCAAGCTGCGCGAAAACGGAATCAATGTGAGGTTGTGAAATGGAGAATCTCGACAAGCTGAAATTTGACGCCGCCGGCCTCATCCCGGCCGTCGTAACGGACGCGGACAGCGGCAGGTTGCTGATGGTGGCGTACATGAACCGCGAGAGCCTGGACATAACGCTGCGCGAGGGCTATACCTGCTTCTGGAGCCGCAGCCGCAGGGAGCTCTGGCGCAAGGGCGAGACCAGCGGGAACCGCCAGAAGGTGGTCAGCATCACCGCGGACTGCGACTTCGACACGCTCGAGGTCAGGGTGCGCAAGCTCGGCCCCGCCTGCCATACGGGCGCGGAGAGCTGCTTTTTCAACGAGATAATGGCGTCGGACGCCCCGGAGCCCTTCTCCGTGCGGGGGCTCTACGAGCTGCTGCTCGGCCGGAAGGAGACGCGCCCCGAGGGGAGCTACACGAGCTACCTCTTCGAGAAGGGCCTCGACAAGATACTCAAGAAGGTCGGCGAGGAGAGCACCGAGGTCATAATCGCCGCCCACGCGAGGGACAGGCGCGAGACGGTCTACGAGCTCGCGGACCTCGCCTATCACGCGCTCGTGCTCATGGCCGAGCTCGGCATAACGCCGGAGGAGGTGGAGGCGGAGCTCGCGGGCCGGCACATCATAGACCGCAAGGTGAAGCAGGAGAAGATGACCTGAGGAATAAGGCGCCGGCGGGCCAAGGGCGGCCCGCCGGTCTGTTATCGCGCCGAGAGCCCGGCGAGGAAGCGGCGGATGTGCCTGTAGGCGTCCGCGCGGAAGGCGGCCTTGTCGCCCTCGGAGAGCGTGCCCGTCAGCAGCCAGCGCTGGGCGTAGAGGAAGACGGGGGAATAGAAGCCCACGGCGAGGGCGCTCGCGTCGCGCCTCGCGGTCATCGCGCCGAAGACGCGCGTCAGGAAGCCCAGCGGCTCGTCGAAGAGCCAGCGGGAGTAGAGCATCCGCGCGCGGCGGTCGGAGAGCTGCTCAATGCCGAGCAGGCGCAGCATCCGGTTGCAGAAGCCGTCGCAGAGGAAGGCGTCGAAGTACGCGGCGCAGGCCTTCAACAGCGCGTTCCGGTCGGCCCCGCGAGAGAGCGATTCGCCGAGCGAGGCCATGAGCTCCTCCGCGCGGCGCTCGAAGAGGGAGTAGAGCTCCTCCGTGACGGCGCGCTTGTTCCTGAAATGGTAGTAGAGGCTGCTCTCCTTTATCCCCACGGCGGCGCAGATGTCCCGGACGGACACGGCCTCGCAGCCCCGGCGCGCGAAGAGCTCGAGGGAGCGCTCAAGTATGGTTTCTCTGGTATCGGACATGGCGGGGCTCCTCTAACAGTTGTTAGGGACATTATACCTAACGGGCGTTAGGACGTCAAGATGCCCGAGCCGATTTCCCGGATTTGGCTTATTATTGTAGCGTATGCGCCTTGACAAGCGGATACAATAGTGATATTATACCCGCGGTAAAAGGCTTTGACGGAGCCGCGTTCCCCGTTTTTGACCGCACAGAGAGCCCGCACATGGCTGCAAGGCGGGCCGGCCGGGGGGGACGCCACCTCTCCCGAGCCGGTAAGGGGAAAAGGGGACGCGCCATGGCTGCGCTCCGCAGTATCCTTGCCCGTGTGGCCGCGTTAGGGCCGCTTGAGTTAAAACTCAGGGTGGAACCGTGCGAGTTATTGCACCCCTGGCCGTCGTCAGGGGTGCGTTTTCATTTTGGAGGCATTGAAAATGGACGAGAAGAAAAACCTTTACACCTTCGAGAACAGGGAATACCGCGACACCTACCGCCACTCCGCGAGCCACGTCCTCGCCCAGGCGGTGAAGCGCCTGTATCCCGAGAGCAAGCTGGCGATAGGCCCCGCTATCGAGAACGGCTTCTACTACGACATCGACTCCGACGTCACCTTCACCCCCGAGGTGCTCGAGAAGATAGAGGCCGAGATGCGCAAGATATGCAAGGAGAAGCTGCCCATAGAGCGCTTCGAGCTGCCGCGCGCCGAGGCCATCAAGTTCATGGCCGATAAGGACGAGCCCTACAAGGTCGAGCTCATAGAGGACCTGCCCGAGGACGCCGTCATAAGCTTCTATAAGCAGGGCGAGTTCACCGACCTCTGCGCCGGCCCGCATCTGGACTCTACCGGCCGCATAAAGGGCAACGCCATAAAGCTCATGAACTGCACCGGCGCATACTGGCGCGGGGACTCGAACCGCAAGATGCTCCAGCGCATTTACGGCACCTGCTTCATGAAAAAGGAGGAACTTGACGAGTATCTCGCCCGTCTTGAAGAGGCGAAGAAGCGCGACCACCGCAAGCTCGGCCGCGAGCTGGGGCTCTTCATGATGAACGACGCAGGCCCGGGCTTCCCCTTCTTCCTGCCGAATGGCATGACGCTCAAGAACACGCTCATAGACTACTGGCGCGAGGTGCACAAGCGCTACGGCTACGTCGAGATTTCCACGCCCGTGATACTCAACCGCGAGCTCTGGGAGCGCAGCGGACACTGGGACCACTACAAGGACAATATGTACACCACCGTCATCGACGGGCAGGACTACGCCATAAAGCCCATGAACTGCCCCGGCGGCATGCTCGTCTACGAGAGCGAGCCGCACTCCTACCGCGACCTCCCGCTGCGCGTGGGCGAGCTGGGCCTTGTCCACCGCCACGAGCTCTCCGGCGCGCTGCACGGGCTCTTCCGCGTCAGGTGCTTCACGCAGGACGACGCGCACATCTTCATGACCCCCGAGCAGATGAAGGACGAAATAAAGGGCGTCGTCAGGCTCTTCGACGAGGTGTACTCCACCTTCGGCCTCAAGTACGAGATAGAGCTCTCCACCATGCCCGAGGACCATATCGGCACCGTCGAGCAGTGGGAGCACAATCAGGAGATTCTCAAGGAGGCCATCACCGAGATGGGCAAGACCTTCGTCATAAACGAGGGCGACGGCGCGTTCTACGGCCCGAAGCTGGACTTCCATCTCGCGGACAGCCTGGGGCGCACCTGGCAGTGCGGCACGATACAGCTCGACAGCCAGCTCCCCGAGCGTTTCGAGCTCGAGTACGTCGGCGAGGACGGCGCGAAGCACCGCCCCGTCATGATACACCGCGTCGTCCTCGGCAGCATCGAACGCTTCATCGGCGTCATAACCGAGCACTTCGCCGGAGCCTTCCCGACCTGGCTCGCGCCCGTGCAGGCCGTCGTCATGCCCATAACCGACCGCAGCCGCGACTACGCCCAGAGCGTCGCGGACAGGCTCGGCGCTCTCGGCGTCCGCGTCGAGACCGACTTCCGCAACGAGAAGATTGGCTACAAGATACGCGAGGCGCAGAGCAAGAAGGTTCCGTATATGCTCGTCATAGGGGACAAGGAGGCCGAAAGCGGCACTGTTTCCGTCCGTACCCGCTCCGGCGGCGACAAGGGCGCCATGGCGCTCGACGACTTCGCCGCGCAGATAACCGCGGAGATAAGCTCCCGCAGCCTCGACTGATTGAAAGGAGACCCAGATGAAGAAAACCCTTTGCGCGGCTCTCGCGCTCACGCTCGTATTCGCCTTCGCCGCCTGCGGCCAGGGCTCCGAAAACCCCGGCGGCGTCACCCCGTCCGACCTCATGGGCACCGAGCCCCCCGCGACCCCGACGCCCGATCCCGAGCCGCTCGACAGCCTTTCCATCTGCGGCATCCCCGTCATAAGGGGCGGACAGCTCAGCGGGCTCGGCTACGAGGGCATGGACTACGCCGACGGTACGCTCACCATAAACGCGCTCGAGCTCGAGCGCGAGGATCAGGCCGCGCCCATCATCAGCTTCGGCGGCGGCGACCTTGAGATAATAGTCGTCGGGGAGTGCTCCATCGTCACCTCCGGCACGGACGGCATAGTCGCCGAGGACGGCTCCGCGCTCAGCTTCTCCGGCGAGGGCAGCCTCAGCATCAGCACCGAGGGAGCCGCCGCCATCGACGTGAGCGGCGCCGTCACCGTCGGCTGCGCGCTCAGCGCCACGGGCGAGACCGTCTGCACGAGCGAGAACGTCACGGCCGCCGAGGGCTTCGCCGTCACCGCGAACGACGAGAGCTCGCTCACCGTCAGCGCCGCCTGACATAATTAACCTTGAATAAGCCTGTCCGCCCCCTCGTATGCTATGTGCGAGGGGGCGGATTCTTATGCTCAGACGCAAAAAGCTCATACTCGCGCTCGCGGCGCTCTTCGCGCTCAACATCGGCATTATAGCTCTCGCGCAGTCTGCGGCGGCGGAGACCTATGAGCAGGGCAGCTCCGGCGCGACGGTCAGGGAGATACAGACCCGGCTCGCCGACTGGGGCTATTATTCCGGAGAGGTGGACGGCATATACGGCAGCCGCACCGCGGCGGCCGTGCGCTGGTTCCAGGAGGCGAACGGGCTCGCCGTGGACGGCAGGACGGGTCCCGAGACCCTCGCCGCGCTCGGCCTGCCCTCGGGCGGCTATGTGAACGGCGAGGACGCCTCCGGCGAGCTAGCTCTGCTCGCGCGGCTCATCTCCGCCGAGGCGAGGGGCGAGCCCTACGCCGGGCAGGTCGCCGTCGGCGCGGTCGTATTGAACCGCGTCGAGCACCCGAGCTTCCCGGACACGATAGCCGAGGTCATATACCAGCCCGGCGCATTTTCGTGCCTGCTCG
>DVKN01000081.1 GCA_018716005.1 Candidatus Scatomorpha stercoravium | reverse complement strand
CAAGCTCGCCGGGGTCTTCCGCGCCTTCGGCATGGAGCCGGACGACACGCTGACGCTGCACATAAACCTCGGCGTGCTCGAGAACGACTGCTGCAAGGCGAGCTTCGTGCGCGGGGCCTTCCTCGCGGGCGGGAGCATGACCGACCCGGCCAAGCGCTACCACCTCGAGTTCGCCACGACGCACGCCGCCGTCAGCCGGGAGATGAACGCCCTCCTCTATGAGCTGGGCTTCGAGCCCGGGAGCGCCCGGCGCGGGGCCGGGTATCTCACGTACTTCAAGCAGAGCGAGGCCATCGCGGACTTCCTCACGACGGCTGGCGCCGGCGTCTCGGCGCTCGAGATTATGTCCGCGCGCGTCGAGAAGGATATGCGCAACGAGATAAACCGCAAGGTGAACTGCGACACGGCCAACGCCGACAAGACCGTCGCCGCCGCCCAGGAGCAGCTCGCCGCTATACGCCTCCTCGAGCGCGAGCGCGGGCTCGACACCCTGCCCGAGGGCCTGCAGCAGGCCGCCCTGCTGCGCATAGCGAACCCCGAGGCCAGCCTCGCCGACCTCGCCGCGCTGAGCGTGCCCGCCGTCACGAAGAGCTGCCTCGGCCACAGGCTCAAGCGCCTCACGGCCCTCGCCGCCGGGATGGGAGGGGAGGACGAATGAGCTTCGTACACCTGCACCTGCACACCGAGTACTCGCTCCTCGACGGCGAATGCCGCATAGACGAGCTCGCCGCGCGCGCAAAGGAGCTCGGCTTCGACGCCCTCGCCATAACGGACCACGGCGTCATGTACGGGGCCGTAAACTTCTACCGCGCCTGCCGCGCCGCGGGCATAAAGCCCATAATAGGCTGCGAGGTCTACGTGGCCCCGCGCGAGCGCACGGGACGCGAGTACGGTATAGACAACCATTACACCCATCTCATCCTGCTCTGCAAGGACGAGACGGGCTACAGGAACCTCAGCTACCTCGTCTCCATGGGCTTCATCGAGGGCTTTTACGTGAAGCCGCGCATCGACTGGCAGCTCCTGCGCGAGCATTCCGAGGGCCTCGTCTGCCTCTCCGGCTGCCTCGCGGGCGAGATACCGCAGCGGATAGTTTCCGGGCAGTACGAAGCCGCGAAGGCGAAGGCCCTCGAGCTGCGCGGGATTTTCGGGGAGGACTTCTACCTCGAAATACAGCGCCACGGCATCCGCGACGAGGAGACCGCCGCGGCCGGGCTGCTGCGCATACACGACGAGACGGGCATCCCCCTCGCCGTCACGAACGACGCGCACTATATAAATAAGGCCGACGCCGGGTACCAGGACGTGCTCATGTGCATACAGACCGGCAAGACCGTCGCGGACGCGTCCCGTATGCGCTTCGAGACGCAGGAGTTCTATCTCAAGAGCGAGGAGGAGATGCGCGCGCTCTTCCCGGAGCGGCCCGACGCCGCGGAGAACACGGTGGAAATCGCCGAAAAGTGCAATTTCGACTTCGAGTTCGGGCACTATCATCTGCCCCGCTTCCAGCTCCCCGAGGGCGAGACGGACAGCTTCGAGTACCTGAAGAAGCTCTGCGAGGCCGGCTTTGAAAAGCGCTACGGCGCGGGCAGGGAGGACGCGCACCGCCAGCTCATATACGAGCTCGACATGATAAAGCGCATGGGCTTTGTCGACTACTTCCTCATAGTCTCAGACTTCATCGGCTACGCGAAGGGCGAGGGCATACCCGTAGGCCCCGGCCGCGGCAGCGCGGCGGGCAGCGTCGTGAGCTACTGCCTCTATATAACCGACGTCGACCCAATAAAATACAGCCTCTACTTCGAGCGCTTTTTGAACCCCGAGCGCGTGAGCATGCCGGATATAGACATAGACTTCTGCGTGCGCCGCCGCGGCGAGGTCATAGAGTACGTGAACCGCAAGTACGGCCGCGACCACGTCGCGCAGATAGTCACCTTCGGCACCATGGCCGCGCGCCAGGCCGTGCGCGACACGGGCCGCGCGCTGGACATGAGCTACGCCGAATGCGACGCCGTCGCCAAGCAGGTGCCCTTCGCGATTGGCATGACCCTTTCCGAGGCGCTCAAGCTGTCCAAGCCCCTGCGCGAGATGTACGAGGGCGACACGCGCGTCCGCGAGCTCATAGACACCGCGAGGCAGCTCGAGGGCATGCCCCGCCACGCGAGCATGCACGCGGCCGGCGTCGTCATAACCGAGCGGCCCGTCTACGAGTACGTGCCCCTCGCGAAGAACGACGAGAGCGTCGTCACGCAGTACCCCATGACCACGCTCGAGGAGCTGGGCCTCCTGAAGATGGACTTCCTCGGCCTGCGCAACCTCACCGTGCTCGAGGACGCGGCGGAGCTCGTGCGCCGGCACACGCCGGGCTTCGACGTGAACAGCCTCCCCGACGACGACGCGGAGACCTTCGCCATGCTCGCCGCGGGCAGGACGGAGGGCGTCTTCCAGCTCGAGAGCGCCGGCATGACGAGCGTCTGCACCCGCCTGGGCCCGAAGAGCATAGAGGACATCACCGCCGTCATAGCCCTCTACCGCCCGGGGCCCATGGAGTCCATACCGCGCTTCATCGAGAACAGCCAGCACCCCGAGCGCATAAGCTACAAGCACCCCTCGCTCGAGCCCATACTCGCCGTAACCTACGGCTGCATAGTCTACCAGGAGCAGGTCATAGAGATTTTCCGCCGCCTCGCGGGCTTCTCCCTCGGCCAGGCGGACAACATCCGCCGCGCCATGAGCAAGAAGAAGCACGCCGTCATAGACGCCGAGCGCAGGGCTTTTGTGAACGGCGACGCGGAGCGGGACATCCCCGGCTGCGTGGCGAACGGCATCCCCGAGGCCGCGGCCCAGGCCATATACGACGAGATACTGGACTTCGCGAGCTACGCCTTCAACAAGGCGCACGCCGTCTGCTACGCCGTCGTCGCCTACCGCACGGCCTATATGAAGCGGCACCACCCGCGCGAATACATGGCGGCGCTCCTGACGAGCGTGCTCGACTCGTCGAACAAGGTCGCCGAGTACATCGCCGAGTGCCGCGACATGGGCATAAAGGTCCTGCCGCCGGACGTGAACGAGTCCGACGCATATTTCACCGTCTCCGGGGACAACATACGCTTTGGCCTCGCGGCGGTGAAGAACATAGGCGAGAAATTCATCTTCCAGCTCATGGCCGAGCGCGCGGAGAACGGGCGCTATACCGGCCTCGGGGACTTCTGCCGCCGCCTCGCGGGCAGGGAGCTGAACCGCCGCGCGGTCGAGAGCCTTATCCGCGCCGGGGCCTTCGACAGCCTCGGCTTCAAGCGCCGCGCGCTGCTCATGGCCGCCGAGGGCGTCATGGAGGGCATAGCGAGCGCCGGGCGCAGCAACGTCGCCGGGCAGATGGACCTCTTCGGCGGCGGGGACGAGGGCGAGGCCGCCGAGGCGCCGCTGCCGGACGTGGAGGAGTTCCCGCGCGCCGAGCTCATGGCCATGGAGCGCGAGATGACCGGGCTCTATCTCAGCGGCCACCCCATGGACGAGTACCGCGAGGCCGCCCGCGCGGCCGGGGCCGTCAAGATAGGCGCAATCATGGCGGACTTCGCCGCCGAGGGCGGGCCGGAGCGCTTCGCCGACGGGCAGTACGTCACCGTCGCCGGCATCGTCGCCTCGCGCCGCACGCGCACGACGAGGAACGGCTCGCTCATGGCCTACGTCCAGCTCGAGGACGACACGGGCAGCATAGAGCTTTTGTGCTTCCAGCGCGTGCTGGAGTCCTCGGCGCGCTGCCTGGACGAGAACGCCGCCGTCGCCGTGACGGGGCGCATATCCGTGCGCGACGAGGCCGAGCCCCAGATAGTGGCGGACACGGCCCGGCCAATCACGGAGGGCGCCGGCGCGCCGGCGGCGCCGCGGGAGAGGCGGCTGTGGCTGCGCCTGCCGGACGCCGACCCGCGCAGCATGCGCCGCGTCGAGCTGCTGCTCGAGATGTTCCCTGGCGAGGAGCGCTTCATAGTCTACTTCGCGGACACGGGGAAGAAGCTCGCGGCGAACTGCGTCATAAAGGAGAGCCTCGTGCGCGAGCTCACCGAGCTCTTCGGCCCGGCGAACGTCAAGGTGGTCAGCAGCTGATTTGTGGGGAAATTTGCCCTCGCGCGGCATTCGCGCTTGACAAGGGGCGCTTTAAATGATAATATCTTGCCTACATGAGGGAGTAGTCTTCCTTATATGGAGGCAAGTCAACACGATGGCCGCGGGCGGCGTCAGCAGCCTGCCTCGCGCCTGGCTTGCATTAAATGACGAGACTCATGGAGGCAAAAGCACCCTCCATGGGTCTTTTTGCTTGACCGGTATCCGTTCGTGAATATGAAAGGGTGGTAACAACAAGTGAAGTACTATTGCGAGGACTCCGCTGAGGTCCTCAGAGAGGTAGAGAGCTCCGAGCACGGCCTCACGAGCGCGGAGGCCGGGAAGCGCCTCGAGCGCGACGGGCGCAACGAGCTCGCCGCGGAGAAGAAGGATTCGCTCATAAAGCGCTTCTTCGCCCAGATGGCCGACCCCATGATTATTATCCTTATCGTGGCCGCCGCCATCAGCGCCGTCACCGGCATCTACGAGGAGGGCCTCAAGGGCATCACCGACACGGTGATTATCCTTATCGTCGTCATCGTCAACGCCGTCCTCGGCGTCTATCAGGAGAGCAAGGCCGAGAAGGCGATTGAAGCCCTCCAGGCCATGAGCGCCGCCACCAGCAAGGTGCTGCGCGACGGCAAGGTGTGCGTCGTGCCCAGCGCCGAGCTCGTAGTGGGCGACGTGGTGCTGCTCGAGGCCGGCGACGCCGTCCCCGCCGACGGCCGCATCATCGAGAGCGCCAGCCTTCAGATAGAGGAAGCCGCGCTGACCGGCGAGAGCGTCCCCGTCTATAAGTTCATCGACATCATAGACCTCAAGGACTCCGCCGACGTCCCCCTGGGCGACCGCAAGAATATGTGCTACATGGGCTCCACGGTCACCTACGGCCGCGGCAGCGCCGTCATAACCGCCACCGGGATGCAGACCGAGATGGGCAAGATAGCCGACGCCCTCTCCCGCGCCGAGCAGGGCCAGACCCCGCTGCAGATTAAGCTCAGCCAGCTCAGCAAGATTCTCACCTGGCTCGTCCTCGGCATCTGCGTCGTCATATTCGCCGTGCAGATCCTGCGCGCGGGCGGCTTCGAGTTCGAGGCCATCCTCGACAGCTTCATGGTCGCCGTCTCCCTCGCCGTCGCCGCCATACCCGAGGGCCTCGCCGCCGTCGTCACGGTGGTGCTCTCTATCGGCGTCACCAATATGTCCAAGCGCAACGCGATTATCCGCCGCCTGACCGCCGTCGAGACCCTCGGCTGCGCCCAGGTTATCTGCTCGGACAAGACCGGCACCCTCACCCAGAACAAGATGACCGTCGTCGACCACTACGGCGGCGACGAAAAGCTTCTCGCCACCGCCATGAGCCTCTGCTCCGACGCGGAGGAGGACGACAACGGCGTCGCCGTCGGCGAGCCCACCGAGGCCGCCCTCGTCAACTACGCGCACGGCCTCGGCCTCGCGAAGCCCGGCCTCAAGGCCGCCCAGCCGCGCGTCGGCGAGGCGCCCTTCGACTCCATGCGCAAGATGATGAGCACCGTCCACCAGACGGCGGAGGGCATCATACAGTACACCAAGGGCGCGCCCGACGAGGTGCTCAAGCTCTGCACCGGCTACCTCGAGAACGGCGAGATAAAGCCCATGACCGACGCCAAGAGGGCCGAAATCCTCGCGGCCAACAAGGCCATGGCCGACAGGGCCCTGCGCGTCCTCGCCGCGAGCGAGCGCAGGTGGGACGCCGTCCCCGACGACTGTTCGCCCGCCAACCTCGAGCATGACCTCATATTCATCGGCCTCACCGGCATGATTGACCCGGTGCGTCCCGAGGTCAAGGCCGCGATCGAGGAGTGCCGCGGCGCCGGCATCCGCCCCATAATGATAACCGGCGACCATATCGACACCGCCGTCGCCATAGCCCGCGAGCTCGGCATCCTCACGCCCGACACGAAGGCCATCACCGGCAGCCAGCTCAACGAGATGAGCGACGAGGAGTTCAACCGCGAGTTCGAGAAGATATCCGTCTACGCCCGCGTCCAGCCCGAGCACAAGACCCGCATAGTCAACGCCTGGAGGGGCCACGACCACGTCACCGCCATGACCGGCGACGGCGTCAACGACGCGCCCAGCATTAAGAGCGCCGACATCGGCGTCGGCATGGGCATCACCGGCACCGACGTCACCAAGAACGTCGCCGACATGGTCCTCGCGGACGACAACTTCGCCACCATAGTCGGCGCGGTCGAGGAAGGCCGCCGCATCTACGACAATATCCGCAAGGCGATACAGTTCCTGCTCGGCTCCAACATGAGCGAGGTCATCAGCATCTTCGTCGCCACGATAATGGGCTTCACGATACTCCAGCCCGTCCACCTGCTCTGGATTAACCTCGTCACCGACTGCTTCCCGGCCCTCGCGCTGGGCATGGAAAAGGCCGAGGCCGACATCATGCGCCGCAAGCCCCGCGACGCCAGGGCCGGCGTCTTCGCCGGCGGCATGGGCTTAGACATAGCCTATCAGGGCCTCATGATTTCCGTCCTCACCCTCGCGAGCTACTTCGTCGGCCACTATATCGAGTCCGGCGTCTGGGAGATAACCGACAGCGCCGACGGCACGACCATGGCCTTCGTCACTATGAGCATGGCGGAGATTTTCCACAGCTTCAATATGCGCTCGCAGCGCGGCAGCCTCTTCAAGATGCACTACATGAACAAGACCCTCACCTGGGCCGCTCTCGGCAGCCTGGTGCTGACCACCCTGGTCTGCGAGGTCCCGTTCATCGCGAACGCCTTCGGCTTCGAGAGCGTCGAGCTCGGCGAGTACCTCATCGCCATGGCCTTCGCCGTCAGCGTGATACCCATCGTGGAGATTGTAAAGCTGATTCAGCGCAAGTGCGCGAAGGACTGATAAAACCCAATACGGCAAGGAGCGCCCTCCGGGGCGCTTTTTGCTTGCCTTCCGGCGAAGAATGTGGTATATTGGTCCCATCACAGAGAAAAGGGTGAAAGGATGTACAACAGCTCCCGCAAATGAGTACGAGGCGCCGCCGTGCGCCGACTGCGGGAGAAGTATATCTTTGCGCGCTCACGCTCCGCTCCGGCGGGGCTTCCGGCCCGCGGGTGACTTGCCCGCAGGCCGTTTTTGTTTTTTATGAAAGGAGCGCGCATATGCCGGCAATTACTATAGAAAACCTGAGCTTCGCCTATCCGGGCGCGGCGGAGAGCGTCTTTGAAAACCTCAGCCTCAGGCTCGACACGGGCTGGAAGCTGGGCCTCGTGGGCCGCAACGGCCGCGGGAAGACGACGCTGCTGCGCCTTCTGGCCGGCGAATACGAATATTCGGGGCGCATTACCGCGCCGGTGGGCTTCAGCCGCTTCCCCGCGGAGGTGTCCGACGACTCGCTGAGCGTGCTGGACGCGCTGCGCGGCGTGAGCCCGCAGGCGGAGGACTGGGAGCTCGAGCGCGAGCTCGGCCTCCTGGGCCTCGGCGGGGAGACGCTCGAGCGGCCGTTTTCAACGCTCTCGCCCGGGGAGCAGACGCGCGCCATGCTCGCGCCGCTCTTCATCGGGGACGGGCGCTTCCCGCTCATAGACGAGCCCACGAACCACCTGGACGAGGCCGCGCGCGCGGCCGTGTCCGCCTACCTCGCCGCGAAGCGCGGCTTCATCCTCGTCTCGCACGACCGCCGCTTCCTCGACGGCTGCGTGGACCACATCCTCGCGCTCAACCGCTCCGGCGCGGAGCTGCGCGGCGGAAATTTCTCGGCCTGGTTCGAGGATTTCGAGCGCCGGCAGGCGGGCGAGGCGGAGCTCAACGAACGCCTCAGGCGCGACGCCGAGCGCCTGCGCGAGTCCGCGCGCGCGGCCGCGGGCTGGTCGGACAAGGTGGAGAAGAGCAAGCGCGGCGCGGCCGACAAGGGCTACGTCGGCCACAAGGCCGCGAAGATGATGAAGCGCTCGAAGAGCATAGAGGCGCGGCAGCTGAAGGCCGCCGCGGCCCGCGAGGCGCTCATGAAGGATACCGAGAGCGCCGAGGCGCTGAAGCTTTCGCCGCTGCCTTACCGCGCTGAGACGCTCGTCCGCTTCCGGAACGCCGCCGCGCTCTACTCGGGCCGGCCCTCGGGGAGGCCCGCGAGCTTCGAGATAAAGCGCGGCGAGCGCGTCGCCCTCTGCGGCGGGAACGGCAGCGGCAAGAGCAGCCTCATAAAGCTGCTCACGGGCGAATGCGTCGAGCACGCCGGCGCCGTGGAGCGCGGCCCGGGGCTCATAATATCCGCCGTGCCGCAGGACGCCTCGCGCCTCGCCGGGACGCCGGAGAGCTTCGCCGCCGGGCGGGATCTCCCGCTCAGCCTCTTCATGACCGTGCTGCGCAAGCTGGATTTCCCCCGCGCGCTGCTCAGGGCGGA
>DVKN01000080.1 GCA_018716005.1 Candidatus Scatomorpha stercoravium | reverse complement strand
GAGATACGCGCCCTCGAGGAGGAGTACGCGAAGAGCGAGACGCCCGTCGTCTCCAACAACTCCGCGAACCGCTGGACGCCGGACGTGCCGATGGTCATACCCGAGATTAACCCCGGCCATCTCGAGATTATCCCCGCGCAGAAAAAGCGCCTGGGCACCTCGCGCGGCTTCATCGCCGTAAAGAGCAACTGCTCCATCCAGAGCTACGTGCCCGCCCTCAGCCCGCTTAAGGATGAATTCGGCCTCAACAGGATACTCGTCTGTACCTATCAGGCCATCTCCGGCGCGGGCAAGACCTTCGAGACCTGGCCCGAAATGGTCGACAACGTGATACCCTACATCGGCGGCGAGGAGGAGAAGAGCGAGCAGGAGCCCCTCAAGGTCTGGGGCCGCGTGGCGGGCGACCACATCGAGAACGCGGCGAGGCCGGGCATCACCGCCCAGTGCCTGCGTGTCGCGGCGAGCAACGGGCACATGGCCGCCGTCTTCTGCTCCTTCGACAAGACGCCATCCATGGACGAGATGAAGGCCGCCTGGGCCTCCTTCAAAGGCCGCCCGCAGGAGCTGGGCCTGCCCAGCGCGCCGAAACAGTTCCTGCGCTACTTTGAAGAGCCCGACCGCCCGCAGACGCGGCTCGACCGCATGGCGGAGGGCGGAATGCAGATTTCCATCGGCCGCCTGAGGCCCGACACGCAGTACGATTACAAGTTCGTCTGCCTGAGCCACAACACGCTGCGCGGCGCGGCCGGCGGCGCGGTCGAGCTGGCGGAGCTGCTGACGGCCGAGAACTACATCACCCGCAAGTGAAAAATATAAAATAAACCAGGAGGAGGTAAATTTATGGCCAAGAAACCGATTTTCACGGGCTCCTGCACGGCTATCGTGACGCCGTATACGGAAACCGGGGTGGATTACGGCAAATACGCAGAGCTCATCGAGATGCAGTACGCCGGCGGCACCAGCGCCATCCTCGTCTGCGGCACCACCGGCGAGAACCCCACGCACACCGCCGAGGAGCACGATAAGCTCACCGAGCTCACCGTTGAGAAATGTAAGGGCCGCATGAAGGTCATCGTCGGCGTCGGCGGCTACAATACCGTCCACGCCCTCGAGCAGGCGAAGCACGCCGAGGCCTGCGGGGCCGACGGCATCCTCATGGTGACCCCATACTACAACAAGACTACCCAGGCCGGCCTCGTACAGCACTTCAGCTATGTCGCCGACCGCGTGAACGTCCCGATGATCCTCTACAACGTCCCCAGCCGCACCGGCATAGGCATCAAGCCCGCGACGTATAAGGAGCTGAGCAAGCACCCGAACATCAACGGCGTCAAGGAGGCCAGCGGCAATATCGCCGAGTTCGCCCTCACGCGCAGCATGTGCGGCGACGAGCTCAACTTCTGGTCCGGCAACGACTCCGACACCGTGCCCATGATGGCCCTCGGCGCGCTGGGCGTCATCTCCGTCGCCTCGAACTGCATCCCCGCCGACGTCGCGAAGCTCTGCGCGCTCTGCCTCGAGGGCGACTTCAAGGCCGCGGCCGCCGAGTATTTCCGCCTCGCGGACTTCTTCGACAAGCTCTTCATCGAGACCAACCCCATTCCCGTCAAGGCCGCCATGAACATGATGGGCCTCAACGTCGGCCGGCTGCGCCTACCGCTCGTCGAAATTTCCGACGGCGCGCGCGCGAAGCTCGCTGAGAGTATGCACGCCATCGGCATAAAGACGGTCTGAGGTAAGCCGCCATGCTTAAGATAATCGTCTCCGGCTGCAACGGCCACATGGGGCAGAGCGTGATAAGCCTCTGCGCCGGCATGGAAGACGTTGAGATCCCGGCCGGCTTCAACCGCACGCCGGCTGAGAAGAACGGTTTCCCCGTCTATTCGGACCCGATGGAGTACAAGGGCGGGGCCGACGCCGTCATCGACTTCTCGAACCCCGCCAACCTCACGGCCCTCCTCGCCTTCTCTAAGGAGCGCGATATCCCCGCGGTGCTCTGCACCACAGGCTATTCCGACGCGCAGCTCGCGGAGATAAACGAGGCCGCGAAAAGCTGCCGCCTCTTCAAGAGCGGCAATATGTCCCTCGGCGTGAACCTCATGATGAAGCTGGCGCGGCAGGCCGCGGCGGTGCTTGGGGACAATTTCGACGCGGAAATCCTCGAGCGGCACCACAACCGCAAGCTCGACGCCCCGAGCGGCACCGCGCTTATGCTGGCCGACGCCGTCGCGGCGGGCCTCCCGCACGAGAGCGAGTACGTCTACGAGCGCCACAGCGTCCGCCGGAAGCGCGACAAGGCGGAGATAGGCATCTCCTCCATGCGCGGCGGCACGATTGTCGGCGAGCACGAGGTCATGTTCGCGGGCCCCGACGAGGTCTTCACGCTCAAGCACGCAGCCCTCAGCCGCGACGTCTTCGCCTCCGGCGCCATAGCCGCCGCGAGGTTCATGGCCACGGTGAAGGAGCCCGGCTTGTACGACATGGACGACCTGCTGGGCAATATATAAGCCGATAAGCCAAATCCCCCCGGAACAGGCGCTGTTTCCTGTTCCGGGGGGAGTTTCAAGTCAGGCCGTCATGGCGTCGAGGGTGAGCTGGGCGAGGTCCTTTACCTCCATGCCGAGCATCTCCGCGCCCTTGGTGATGATGTCGCGGGAGCAGCCGGCGGCGAACTTCTTGTCCTTGAACTTCTTCATGACGCTCTTGGAGTCCATGCCCTCGTAGCCGGTGGGGCGCATCTTGGCCGCGGCCCAGATGAGGCCGGTGAACTCGTCGCAGGCGAAGAGTATCTTCTCCATCTCGCGCGTGGGCTCGACGTCGGAGCAGATGCCCCAGCCGTGGCTGCACACCGCGTGGATTACGCTCTCGTCTATGTCGAGCTCATGCAGGAGCTCGTCGGCCTTCACGCAGTGCTGCTCGGGCCACTGCTCGAAGTCTATGTCGTGAAGTATGCCGACGGCGCGCCAGTAGTCGACGTTCTCGGGGTCGCGGGACTTCGCAATCTCGCCCATGACCTTGCCGACGGTCTCGGCGTGCTGGATATGGAAGGGCTCGGAATTGTAGCGCTTTACGAGCTCGAGCGCCTGCTCGGGAGTGGGGATATAGCTCATGGCTTTGGCCTCCTTCTTGCGGATAGGGGTATGATACTACTTTGCGCCGATTTTTTCAAGTACCGGCGCGATGTGCTGGACATTCGCGGCGAAATCGTGTACAATAGTTTTACCTTACCAAAAACCGAGGAGGCATAACGTCATGGAATTCAAAGACAGCCAGACCTGGAAAAACCTTGAGACCGCCTTCGCCGGCGAGAGCCAGGCCCGCGTGAAGTACGAGTACTACGCTTCTCAGGCCAAGAAGGACGGCTACGAGCAGATTGCCGCCGTCTTCACCGAGACCTCCGCCAACGAGAAGGAGCACGCCAAGCTGTGGTACAAGCAGCTGCACGGCGGCAAGGTCGGCCCCACCACCGAGAACCTCAAGCTCGCCGCCGAGGGCGAGAACTATGAGTGGACCGATATGTACGCCGGCTTCGCCAAGACCGCCCGCGAGGAGGGCTACGAGGAGCTCGCCAAGAAGTTCGAGGGCGTCGCCGCCATCGAGAAGCTCCATGAGGAGCGCTACCTCGCCTTCCTCAAGAACATCGAGGAGTCCCGCGTCTTCTCCCGCGTCGGCGAGCAGGTCTGGGTGTGCCGCAACTGCGGCCACGTCCACGTCGGCCCCAGCGCACCCGCCGTATGCCCCGTCTGCGCCCACCCGCAGGCCTACTTCGAGCTCCGCGCCGATAATTATTGATCCAAACGAGCGAAATGCCGGCCTATGGCCGGCATTTTTCATTCCCCATCCAGCGCGGTGAGCGCGCCGGAGGCCCATTCAATCAGCCTCGCGCTGCGCTCGTCGAGCGTGCCTTCACGGCGAGGGAAAATTATATCCCGCTCCCTCTCGCCGAGATCGTCAGCGAGATCGCGCCGCGTCCGCGGCGCGCGGCCCGTCTCGAGGAAGCGCAGCGCCCTGAGCGCTAAGAAGGCGCACTTATACGCCTCGCGCAGGACGTCCTCACTCCGCGCGTGGAGGCAGTTGTGCACGGCGCTGTGGTAAGCCGCGCCGAGGCAGGCGCGGGCGCTCTCGCGCGCGTCAGAGCGGCCGACGAGGGCCTCATATTCGTCGAGCGAGCCGAGGAGCGGCGTCGTATCCAAACAGAACTGGAAGAGCTCCGCGCGCGGCCAGCTCCTGAGCTCGCGCTCGCCGGAGACAAAGCCGCAGAGCTTGTCCCGCTCCGGGAGGGCCGAGACGGCTTCGCGATAGCGCGCGAGGTCCTCCGTACGCAGCTCGTCGAGTATGAGCACGGCGTCTATGTCGCTCCCCTCGGCCGCCTCTCCCCTGGCGCGGCTGCCCTGTATGCCGAGGAAGCGCACGCGCCCCGGCCCGAATTCGCCGAGCACAGCGGCGCGCCACCGCGCGAGCCAGGCGTCCATATCAAGCATATTTCTCCCAGATCTCTTACCGGGCACAGCCCGGCTTTTTCATGCGCTTCCAGACGATGCGGTAGTATCTGGCGTAGAGGGCGAAGGCGAGGAGCGTGACGGCTATCTGCACGCTTATGAGCGCCGTCTGTATCTGCCTGTCGAGCTGCGGGCAGAGCAGCAGCACGAACACGACGAGGTAGGTGACGGCGGTGCAGACCTTGCCATACCACATTGCCCCGTCCATGCGGAAGCCGCGCCGGAGCATTATGAGGCCCATTACGCCCATGAAGCCCTCCTTGACCACGTAGAGCGCGAAGACGAGCCGCATGAGCGGGAAGTCGAAGGCGAGGCTCAGCGCGACGGCGGCCATCGTCAGCTTGTCCGCGACGGGGTCGATGAGCTTGCCCCACTCGGTAATCATGTTGAAGCGGCGCGCTATCTTGCCGTCGAGCATATCCGTGAGTCCGGAGACGGCGATGACCAGCGCGGCCCAGAGAAAGCCGCGCGTCGTATCGGCCGCGAAGTAGACGGCGAGATACACGGGTATCAGGATAAGCCTGAAATAGCTCAGCAGGTTCGGTATGGAGAAATATTCGCTTTTTAAGTCCTTTTTCACGTAATTTACCCCGGTTTATCCCCGGATAAGCGCAAGCACCGCGTCCCTTATGCGCAGAGCCGCGCCCTGGGGAAAGTTCTTCTCAATGTTCTCCCGCACTTCCTCGCGCCGCTCCGGCTCCGTCAAAAGCCCGCGGGCGAGGGCGGGTATCTTCTCTGTCGGCGCGGTGACGGCGCAGCCGCGCGAGGTGAGATACTCGAGGTTCTTCGTCTCGCAGCCTGGCACGGCGTCGACGACGACCATGGGCAGGCGCTTCGCCATCGCCTCGGAGCTCGTGAGCCCGCCGGGCTTGGAGATGATGAGGTCCGCGGCGTCCATCCAGAGGCTCACCTGCCGCGTGAAGCCGACGGCGCGGACGTTATCGAGCCCACTGCGCGAGAGCGATTTCCTGAGCCTGTCGTTCGTGCCGCACAACGCCGCCACGGTCCCGCCCTCCGGGAGCGCGCGGCTGAGCTCGCCGGCCAGCCACTCCATCGGCCCGCAACCCATGGAGCCGCACATCAAAAGCGCCAGCGGGCCCTCGAGGGGCAGATCCAGCATCTCGCGCGCCAACCTGCGCGGCTCGCTCTCGCCGTATTCGCGCGAGACGGGTATGCCGGTCTCCAGCACCGTCTCCGGCGCGAGGCCGCATTTCACGAACTCGTCCTTGAGCCCGTGGGGGACGCAGTTGAGGTCGAGGGAGCACTCCGCGAAGCCGGGGCTGCAGGTATAGTCCGTCGCGACGTTCACGGTCGGGAGCTCGAGCTGCCCACGCTTGCGGAGCGCGGCGAGCATGAAGGAGGCGAAGATGTGCACGCTTATGACGGCGTCAAAGCCGCCCCCGTCGAGGTAGAGGGCGAGATTCTTCGCGCCGCGGACGCATTCCACGCGGAAGGCCCGCGCGCCGCCCCGGCGCTCGAAGCGGTAGCCCACGCCGAATATGCTGGGCAGATGCCGGTATACGAAGGTGTGGCCGTGGCTTATCACCTTGCCGTCGACGCCGGGCAGGAAATCGAGCGCGTCGACTATAGTGCACTCGCAGCCGCGTTCGCCGGCGGCCTCGGCTATGGCCCGCGCCGCGCTGGTGTGTCCGCCGCCGGTCGAGCAGGTCAGAATCAGTAGCTTCATTGTTCCTCCTGAAGTGGGAAAGATGCGCTCCGCGCACCGTGATTTTAAGAATAGTCCGGGGAGTTCAATAATCCTTCAACCCTCCGGCATTTTCCGCCGCGCTTCGACGGCGGATTTGGCGCAAAACTGCCCCTAAGCCGCCGGCATCGGCCGTATTCGACCGCGCGAGGCGCTGCATTTGACATTATAATATACCCGCGTCCCGTTGGCAAGGAAAAGAATTCCCTCCCCCGGGCCTCAGCGGCGGCGCGGCATAATTCCCGGCCGGCGGCTCATATACTGCATCACGACTTGATTATGACTGGCCGGGAGTGGTGAAAATGAGGACTGACATAGAGGAGCGGGCCGTGCGCCTGGCGGAGTACATAACCGAGAACCGCGCCACAGTGCGCGCTGCGGCCAAAAAGTTCGGCGTCTCGAAATCCACCGTACACAAGGACGTCACGGAGCGGCTCGAGAACGTGAGCCCCGCCCTCTACGAGCGCGTGCGCGCGCTCCTCGACGAGAACAAAGCCGAGCGCCACATACGAGGGGGACTGGCGACAAAGGAAAAGTTCGCGCATATGAAGGGCCGCACGTGAGTGCGGCCCTTCGTCTTGACATGTCAGGCAATATATGCTAAACTCTATTTAAAGAACACTTGAAATAGGGTGAGGCCATATGGGATACAGGGAAATACTCGCGGCTCTCGCAGACGAGACGCGCAGGGGGATATTGCAGGAGCTGCGGCGCGGCCGAAGGTCCGCCGGAGAGCTCGCGGAGGCGCTCGGCGTGAGCCCGCAGGCGCTCTCCTATCACCTTGCGAAGCTGAAGAGAGCAGAGCTCGTGCGCGAGACGCGAAAGGGGAATTTCATCTACTACGAGCCCGACCTCACGGTCCTCGACGAGGCCCTGGTCTGGCTCACGGAGCTGCGCTGGGGTGAGTGCGATGAAGCGATCAAGGCGGATAATTAACCTCCTCACCCTCTTCCCCTTCGCCGCGGCGATGGTAGCCCTCGCGCTCGCGCCGGACGAGATACCCGCGCACTGGGGCTTTTCCGGCGAGGCCGACCGGATGGGAAGCAAGTGGGAATTGCTGCTCTGGCCGGGGATAATACTGCTGCTGCGTCTGCTGCT
>DVKN01000079.1 GCA_018716005.1 Candidatus Scatomorpha stercoravium | reverse complement strand
GTACAGCACGCTCGACGAGCGCGGGAATTACCTGCATCCCTTCAGGCTGTACAGTCTCGGCTATTGATGGATATAGTTAACATAACATCACAGGAGGCTGCGTATGCCCAAACACTACGACATCATCATCGTCGGCGGAGGCCCCGCGGGGCTGACGGCGGCTATTTACGCGCGGCGCGCGGAGAAGAGCGTGCTGATACTTGAGAAGAACGGCTTCGGCGGGCAGATTGCGCAGTCGCCGAGGGTGGACAATTTCCCGGGCATCCCCTCCGTGTCCGGCGCGGAGCTGAGCGACAAGATGCTCGGCCACGCCCTCGAGCTGGGCGCGGAGATCGACCTCGCCGAGGTCACGGGCGTCGAGCCCCGCGGCGGCGGCTTCACCGTCCGCACCCCGGACGGCGATTACGGCGCGGGGGCGGTCATCCTCGCCACCGGCGCGAAGCACCGCCGTCTCGGCGTCGAGCGCGAGGATGAGCTCGCGGGCAGCGGCGTGTGCTACTGCGCCGTCTGCGACGGGGCCTTCTACCCCGGGCGGCCCGTGGCCATCGTCGGCGGCGGCGACACCGCCGTGAGGGACGCGCTGCTCCTCTCGAACACCTGCTCCAAGGTTTACGTAATTCACCGCCGCCATGAGTTCCGCGCCGAGAAGGCGAACGTCGCCGCGCTCAGGAGCCGCGATAACGTCGAGCTCATCACCGGCGCTCGCGTCGCCGCGCTGCTGGGCGGGGACGAGCTCACGGGCGTCGCCGTCGAGGACATTGAGACCGGCGAGAGGCGCGAGCTCGAGGCCGACGGGCTCTTCGTCGCCGTCGGGCACGAGAGCGATTCCGCGCCCTTCCGCGGCGCGGCGGAGACGGACGAGGCCGGCTGGTTCACCGCCGGCGAGGACGGCGTCACGATGACGCCCGGGCTCTTCGTCGCCGGCGACTGCCGGAGGAAGAGCGTAAAGCAGCTCATAACCGCCGCCGGGGACGGGGCCGCCGCCGCGACCGCCGCCTGCCGCTGGCTCGACAGCCAAATAAGGGAGGATTGAGATGAAAACTGCCCTCATCCAGCTCGCCGCCACCGACGACAAGGCCGCCAACCTCGCCCACGCGCGGGAGATGATAGCGAAGGCCGCCGCGGCCGGGGCGGACATCGTCTGCCTGCCCGAGATGTTCTGCTGCGAGTATAAGAACTCGAGCTTCGTCGCCCATCAGGAGCCGCATGGCGGCCCCGCCCAGGCCATGCTCAGCGAGGCCGCGCGCGAGAACGGCGTCTGGCTCATAGGCGGCAGCATCCCCGAGAGCGAGGGGGGCAGGCTCTACAACACCGCCTTCGTCTACGACCGGGACGGCCGCGAGGCGGCGAAGTGCCGCAAGAGCCACCTCTTCGACATCAACGTCAGGGGCGGGCAGTATTTCCGTGAGAGCGACACCTTTACGCCCGGGGACAGGGTCTGCACCTTCGACACGGAGTTCGGCAGGCTGGGCCTGTGCATATGCTTCGACATGCGCTTCCCCGAGCTCGCGCGGCTCATGGCCCTGGGCGGGGCCTGGGCTGTCTTCTGCCCGGCGAGCTTCAATATGACAACCGGCCCGGCGCACTGGGAGATAATGTTCCGCTCCCGCGCCGTGGAGAGCCAGGTCTACACCCTCGGCTGCGCGCCCGCGCGCGACGAGCACGGCTCCTACGTGAGCTGGGCGCACTCAATCATCGTCCACCCCTGGGGGAACGTCCTCGCCCAGGCCGAGGCCGACGAGGCCATAATCTACGCCGACCTGAAGCGCGAGGAGGCCGAGGCCGTGCGCGAGCAGCTCCCCCTCCTCTCCGCGCGCCGCACGGATATGTACACGCTCGCCGAGCGCTGAGCGCCGTTTTAGAGTAAAAAGCCCCGCCGAGCGGGGCTTTTTTTGCGCTCAGTTGAGCGCCGCGACGCCTATATTCAGGTAGAGCGCGAAGGCGCACCAGAGCGCGTACGGGGCCATCAGGATGGCCGCGAGGTCGTCCAGGCGGCGGAAGGCGAGCAGCGTCCAAACGACCAGGGCAAGCAGCGCCGCGAGCCAGACGGCGGCGGCCCAATAGAGCCCGAGGCCGAAGAACAGTGCGGGCCAGAGCGCGTTCGCCGCCAGCTGCGCGGCGTATAAGCGCAGCGACGAGCGCCTGAGCTCCCTATCGCCGCAGCGCAGCTCCCATATGCGCCAGGCCGCCGTGCCCATGCACAGGTAGAGCAGCGTCCACACGGCCGGGAAAACCCAGCCCGGCGGGGTAAGCGGCGGCTTCGCGGCGGAATCGAACTCGCCCGTGCCGCCCGAAAGCAGCGCCCCCACTCCCCCGGCCGCGAGCGCGAGCGCCAGCGAGGCCAGGAGCCCCTTCCATTTATGCTTCAAATAAATCACCCCGTGTATATCATACGGCGGGGCGCAGGCCGTTATACCGCGGGGCGCGGAATTCACGGACGGGCAAAAAACGCAGGCGCCCGGCTGGCCGGGCGCCCGCTTTTGGAAGAATTGAGGGAAAATGAAAGAAGATTAGCTCAGACAGGGCTCAGCGGCGGAGGACGGCCTTGACGTCGACACCGTACTCGCGCACACTATTGAGAACCACATCTATATTTTCGTCAACATAGGCGTTGCGGCGCTTGCTGACGGCGTCAAGCCCCTCGGCCAGTATGGCCGCAGCCTCTTCCTCGCGCTCGCCTATGACTTCGTAGTTAATGCCGTTGCCGTGTACGGTCTTCATAGCAATATCTCCTTCCCGGGCAGGGCCCGTGTGCCGGACTCGACGGTGCGTAATTATTAGCCTGGGAGCTCTCCCTTGGCGCGTGACAAATATAACACCGGGCAGTACAATTGTCAATACCTTAACGCTAAATTTTTGATAAGCTCGTTAAAATTTTAATCTCTCCATAAAAAGTCCTATCTAACGGGATATTTTTGCCGCAATACGCACAAATCGGCCCGCTAAAGCACAAAAGAAGCCGCCCCCGGAGGGGCGGCTTCGCGCTATTTTATATCAGGCCGCGCGGCGGGAGCCGGAGCGTATCTCGGCGAGGGAGGCGGCGCGGGTGTGCTCTATCGGCTTCCAGACGACGTCGCGCGCGCAGATGCCGGCGACGGTACATGGGATGTAGGTGAGCATGAAGAGCGGGAAGGTAAAGGTGAAGAGTACCTTCTTCCAGGCCGGGGCGTAGATGCGCTTCCACTCCGAGACGAGGGTCAGCGCGCCGATGCCGAAGACGGTGAGGTACATGCTGTTCAGCACGCCCAGCACGGAGGCGATGACCACGGCCGCGCCCTGGTGCGTCAGTATGGAGTAGACGAAGCCGCCGAGGTTCGCAAAGACGGCCAGCACCGTGACGACGGCGGCGGGCAGTATGTTCATGAACATATCGTAGCAGGCGAAGGAGCCCTTGAAGATGCCGCGCACCATTTCGCCGCCGTACTTCATGAAGACCTGCACGTAGCCGCGCGTCCAGCGCTTGCGCTGCCTGAGCGACTGGCGCAGCTTCGTGGGCTGCTCGTCGTAGAGGACGGCGTCGCCGCAGTAGCCTATGCGGCGGCCGGCTGTTATGTTCATAATGGTGAACTCTATGTCCTCGGTGAGCAGGAAGAAGTTCCAGCCGCCGCAGTCGTCGAGCACCTTCTGCGAGAACATGAAGCCGGTGCCGGAGACGGCGCAGCTTGTCTCGGCGAGCATGCGCGGGCGGTTCAGCCAGGCGCTCTCGCGCATGAACCAGAGCGCGTAGCCGCTGCTTATCCAGTTGTCGCCGAAGTTCTTGGAGTTGCGGTAGCTCGTGACGACCTCGAAGCCGTCGGAAAAGGTGCGGTTCATCTGCTCGATATAGTCCGGCTCGAGCACGTTGTCCGCGTCGAAGACGAAGTAGGCGTCGAAGGGCCTGTCCGGGTACAGCGCGTCCACGCGGCCGAGGAGGTAGTTGAGGGCGTAGCCCTTCCCCACCTGCTCGAGGTTGAAGCGCTCTATGACCTCCGCGCCGTGCTCCGCCGCGACGGCGGCGGTATTGTCGGTGCAGTTGTCGGCGCAGACGAAGATGTTGATGAGCTCCGCGGGATAGCTCTGGCGCTTTATGCTGTCGAGGAGGTTCGCTATGACGGCCTCCTCGTTGCGCGCGGATATGAGCACGGCGAAGCGGTGCATGACGGCCGGCTTGTGCGGCTTTTTCTTCACGACGAAGGGTATCAGGATGTAGACGGCCTGATATGCGTAGCAGATGAAAAAGAACACCAGCAGCACGTAGTTTATGGCCTTTATCGTATCCATGGGAAGAACCCCCTTGTATTTCTCATGCCAAGATTATAGCAATGCAGTTTTAAATAATCTCTCAACGGAGTTTAAGATTGCTTTAAGACGTGCACGGAACGTTAATTTATTAAGGCAGTTTAGCATATCACGCAGAGAATGGATTGTCAATACGGCAAAGTATTTACTTGACTTACGGGTGATGAAAGTGTATATTATGCAATAGATTAGTGGTTCACTCGGCGGTCTGCGAATATTTATACGTACTCTGCCGCTTTTTACCGCTGCTCAGTCAGGAAGGGTGATGATACTATGGCGAAAGCTTACTTGCTTTTGGCGGACGGGAGCGTGTACGCCGGGCGCTCCTTCGGCGCGGAGGGGACGCGCGTCGGCGAGCTGGTCTTCACGACCGGCATGACCGGCGCGGCGGAGAGCCTCACCGACCCCAGCTACGCGGGGCAGATGATCTGCTTCACCTTCCCGCAGCTCGGCAACTATGGCATATGTTTAGACGACTGCGAGAGCGGAAAAGTTCACGCCCAGGCGGTAATTTGTCAGGAATATTGCGCCTCCCCCTCCAATTTCCGCTGTGAGCTCACGGTGGGCGAGCTGCTCGAGCGCGACGGCGTCCCCGGCATAGAGGGCGTGGACACGCGGCGCATCACCCAGGTCATACGCACGCACGGCGTCATGAACGCGGCCGTGACCACGGCCGAGCCCACGCCGGAGCTCCTCGAGCGCGTGCGCGGCTACGCCGTGAGGGGCGCCGCCGCCGAGAAGAGCGTGACGGAGCCGGTCTTTTTCCCGCTCGAGGGCGCCGGATACTCCGTGGCGCTGATGGACTACGGCTATAAGAAGTCAATCGCCGACGGGCTCAGGAAGCGCGGCTGCGCCGTCACGGTCTATCCGCACGATACGCCGGCCGAGGCCGTGCTCGCGGCGGGGCACGACGGCGTAATGCTCTCGAACGGCCCCGGCGACCCGTCGGAGAACGTCTATGAGATATCGCAGATACGTGAGCTCATGGGCCGCATACCCGTCTTCGGGATATGCCTCGGCCACCAGATGATGGCCCTCGCCCAGGGCGCGCGGACGGCGAAGATGAAGTTCGGCCACCGCGGCGCGAACCAGCCCGCGAAGGACCTCAAAACCGGGCGCGTATACATCACCAGCCAGAACCACGGCTACGCGGTGGACGGCGCGTCCCTCGCCGGCACGCCGGGCGTGCTGAGGTTCGTAAACGTGAACGACGGCTCCGTCGAGGGCGTGGATTACCCCGGCCTCGCGGCCTTCTCCGTACAATTCCACCCCGAGGCGCACAGCGGCCCGCGCGACAGCGAGAAGCTCTTCGACCGTTTCGCCGCTCTGATGGGAGGTGCCATGGATGCCTAAGGACGCAGGTATAAGGAAGGTGCTCGTGATAGGCTCCGGGCCCATCGTCATAGGCCAGGCGGCCGAATTCGACTACGCCGGGACCCAGGCCTGCCGCGCGCTCATGGCCGAGGGCGTGGAGACCGTGCTCATAAACTCCAACCCCGCCACTATAATGACCGACCCCGACATGGCGACGGCGGTGTACATAGAGCCGCTCACGGAGCGCACCGTGGAGCGGATAATCGAAAAGGAGCGCCCCGACAGCCTCCTCGCCGGCCTCGGCGGGCAGACAGGCCTCAACCTCGCCATGAAGCTCTACAAGTCCGGCTTCCTCGGAAAGCACGGCGTGAGACTCATAGGCACGAACATAGACGCCATACTCAAGAGCGAGGACCGCCAGCTTTTCAAGGACGCCATGAGCGCCATACATCAGCCCACCATCCCCTCCCGCACGGCGAACAGCCTCGAGCAGGCGCGCAGCGCCGCCCGGGCCGTGGGCTTCCCCGTCATAATCCGCCCCGCCTTCACCCTCGGCGGCACGGGCGGCGGCGTGGCCATGACGGAGCGCGAGTTCGACGCCGCCGCGCAGCGCGGCCTCGACGCCTCGCCCATACATCAGATACTAGTCGAGCGCTATATCTTCGGCTGGAAGGAGATAGAGTTTGAGGTCATGCGCGACAGCGCCGGCACGGCGATAACCATATGCTCCATGGAGAACTTCGACCCCGTCGGCGTACACACGGGCGACTCCATCGTCGTCGCGCCCGCGCTCACCCTCGCGGACAGGGAATACCAGCTCCTGCGCACGGCCGCGCTGGACATAATAGGCGCGCTGGGCATAGAGGGCGGCTGTAACTGCCAGTTCGCGCTCAACCCCGAGAGCTTCGAGTACGCGGTTATCGAGGTGAACCCGCGCGTCAGCCGCTCGAGCGCCCTCGCCAGCAAGGCGACGGGCTACCCCATCGCCAAGGTCACGGCCAAGATAGCCCTCGGCTACACCCTCGACGAGATAAAAAACGAGGTCACGGGCGAAACCTACGCCTGCTTCGAGCCCGCGGTGGACTACGTCGTCTGCAAGCTGCCGCGCTGGCCCTTCGACAAGTTCTACGGCGCGGACAGCTCCCTCGGCCCGCAGATGAAGGCCACGGGCGAGGTCATGAGCATCGCCCCGACCTTCGAGGCCGCGCTCATGAAGGCGATACGCGGCGCGGGGATAAAGGAGGAGAGCCTCAACCGCCGCGTCCCGGCGAAAAAGCCGCTCCAGAAGCGCCTGCGCGAGATAGACGACATGCGCGTCTTCACCCTCTTCGAGGCGCTGAAGGCGGGCTACTCCGTCGCGCAGCTCCACGAGCTCACGAAGGTCGACGAGTTCTTCCTCACGAAGCTCGCCGGCATGGCGGAGCTGGAAGCGGAGCTCGCGAGGGGCCTCACGCCGGAAAACGTCGAGAAGGCCCGCCGCTTCGGCTACACCGAGGCGCTTATAGAGAAGCTCTCGGGCGAAACCCCGCCTCCGGCGCCCCCGCTGAGCTACAGGATGGTCGACACCTGCGCCGCCGAGTTCGAGGCGCGCACGCCCTACTTCTACTCCGTCCCCGGCGGGGCGCACTGCGACGCGCGCGAGCGCCGCGGCGATAAGCCCACCGTCGTCGTGCTCGGCTCCGGGCCCATACGCATTGGCCAGGGCATAGAGTTCGACTATTCCAGCGTCCACTGCGTGAGCACGCTGCGCGCCATGGGATACGACGTCGTAATTATAAATAACAACCCCGAGACCGTCTCCACGGATTACGACACCGCCTCGCGGCTCTACTTCGAGCCGCTCTGCCCCGAGGACGTCATGGGCGTGCTGGCCGTCGAGGAGCCCGTAGGCGTGGTCGTCGCCTTTGGCGGGCAGACCGCGATAAGCCTCGCGCAGTACCTCGTAGACCACGGCGTCAGGATACTCGGCACCAGCGCCGAGGGCATAGACCTCGCCGAGGACCGCGAGAAGTTCGACGCGCTGCTCGAATCCCTGAAAATAAAGCGCCCGCGCGGCGCGGCCGTGCACTCCATGGAGGAGGCCGTCTCCACGGCGGACGAGCTCGGCTATCCCGTGCTGCTGCGCCCGAGCTACGTCATAGGCGGCCAGAACATGGTGATAGCCCACGACGAGGCCGACGTGCGCCGCTACATGGAGGTCATAATCACCGCCGGCAACGGCGCGAACGTGCTGATTGACCAGTACCTCCCCGGCACGGAGCTCGAGTGCGACGTCATATCCGACGGCGAGCGCGTGCTCATACCCGGGATAATGGAGCACGTCGAGCGCGCGGGCATCCACTCCGGCGACTCCATCGCCGTCTGCCCGCCCTACAGCCTCGACGGGGCCATGACGGAGCGCGTCGTGGAGTGCTCGAGGGCCCTCGCCCTCTCGCTCGGCACGCGCGGGCTCGTGAACATCCAGTACCTCACCTATAAGGGCGAGCTCTACGTCATCGAGGTGAACCCCCGCGCTAGCCGTACGGTGCCCTATCTGAGCAAGATAAGCGGCCTCCATATGGCCGACGCGGCCACGCGCGTCATGATGGGCGAGAGCCTCGAGAGCCTGGGCCTCGCCGACGGGCTCGCCGCGCCGCCCGAATACGTCGGCGTGAAGGTGCCGGTCTTCTCCTTCGAGAAGATGCCGGACGCGAACAGCCTCCTCGGCCCCGAGATGAAGTCCACCGGCGAGGTGCTCGGCATAGGCCGCACGTTCACCGAGGCGCTCTACAAGGGCCTCACGGCCGCCGGCTTCCGCTTCGTATCCGACCACGGCGAGGCGCGCCGGGGCGTCCTGCTGAGCATAGAGAACCGCCAGCTGGGCGAAATAGGCCCCCTCGCCGAGCGGCTCTACGCCGAGGGCCTGAACTTCTACGCGACGCCGGACACGGCCGCGGAGCTGCGCCGCCTCGGCTTCTACGCCTTCGACATCGGCCACGTCACGCGCACGGCCGAGACGGGCGGCCTGCTCGAGAGGGCGGGCATAGGCCTCGTCATATACACCGGCGCGCTGCACGACGACACGATGGGCGACTATACGCGCCTCCACTTCGAGGCCGTGAGGCGCGGCATACCCGTCCTCACCAGCATCGACACCGCCCTCGCCGCCGCCGGGCTGCTGGCCGAGCACCTGACCGAGGACTCGACCGGGCTCATCGACGTCTCGGGCATACGCCGCCGAGCGGAATAAAGCCGGAACTTTCCCCTCCCCGCGCCCGTCTAAAGCTGGCGCGGGGAGTGCATATCCTGCCAATTTTTCGGCGTAATCGGGCCGTGAATCCGTCTAATGTGACACTTTTTCATATTTCGACCGATTTCATGTTGCGCATCGCGCCGGTTTGGGATATGCTATCCGGGTACGGCACAGCGCCGCAATCATATTTATAAGGTGGTAACACATGAGTCTTCTCGCCAAAGCGAGGCAGTTCAGCAAGCTGCACCTTGCGGCGCTGCTGGGCGTCTACATCATATTGCAGCCCTTCGTCGACATACTGACGGCCCTGGGCGCGAGGGCGGAAATGTCCGCCACCGTGGGCGCGGTGATAAGGGCCGTGTTCATGATACTCTGCTTCCTCTACGTCGTATTTATCTGCAAATACCCGGGCAAGAAGTGGTGCGTGCTCGCCCTCGGCGTGATTTGCGCCTACCTCGCGGTCTTCATGCTCTGGATGTTCAGCGTGGGCGGCCTCTCGCTGTGCATAGCGAACGCGAAGGAGCTCGCCAAGGTGTACTTCGCCCCCATTGCCGTCGTATTCCTCTACGCCATATACCGCGAGTACGGGCACATGATATCCACGCGCGCCATCGCGATAGCCGGCGGCATATACGTGGGCGTCATCCTCGTCGCCTTCCTCACCGGGACGAGCTTCGTGAGCTACAGCAACTCCGGCTACGGCTATAAGGGCTGGTTCTACGCCGCCAACGAGGTGAGCTGCATCATAGCCATCGCCTCGCCCATCACCATATACTACTGCCTCAAGCAGCTGCCCACCGTCACGCGCAAAACCTGGTGGAAGGGCGCGCTCATCGCCTTCACGCTCGTAAGCGTCGTCGTCGCGGCGAACTTCATCGGCACCAAGATAGCTTTCGGGATTACGCTCATATATTGCCTCATCGCCTCCGTCTGGGGCGTCGTCATGTACGCGAAGCACCGCACGGCGGAGTACCGTATGCGGATGTTCATCTTCATCGCGCTCACCGTCTGCATCTTCGTGCTCTACTTCTTCTCCCCGCTGCAGAGCTACATGAGCAACATCTACATGAAGCTCCTCCACCGCGACCCCGAGCTCATCATGGCCTCGTGGAGCAAGGAGATACAGGAGGCCAGCCGCGGCACCTGGCTGCGCGCGCTCATCGACAACAACGAGCTCGTGCAGAGCATAGACCAGATCCTCTCCCGACGCCTGCTCTCGGCCTCGCCCAGCGTCCAGGTCTTCCTCGACGGCGGGCTCATGACGAAGCTCTTCGGCACCGGCTACGCGAACACCGAGGCCTACGGGCGCAGCATCGAGTTCATGATAGAGATAGACCCCCTCGGCATCCTTATCCGCCAGGGCGTCGTCGGCTTCATCCTCTACTTTATCCCCTACGCCGCCTTCATCGTCTACGCCGCCGTGCAGTTCTTCCGCCGCCCGGGCCAGCGCCTCGGCTCGCTCAAGTACTGCTCCTACCTCTACTCCACGCTGGCCGCCTTCGGCATCTCCGTCATCGCCGGCCACGCGCTGGTCTCCCCCGCCGTCAGCACCTTCATGGTTGTGATAAGCTTCAACCTCTGGGTCTACACCCGCGAGCAGAATAAGCTCCCGCGCACAGACAAGGGAGCATGAGAGGAGATATAACATGATAGTTACGACCACCAACAACATCGAGGGCCATTCCATCCGCGAATACTGCGGCATAGTCTTCGGCGAGGTCATCACCGGCGTGAATATGTTCCGCGACATCGGCGCCGGCCTGCGCGACATCTTCGGCGGCCGCAGCCAGGGCTATGAGGAGGAGCTGCAGGACGCCCGCAACGAGGCCCTGCGCGAGATGTGCCAGCGCGCCGGGAACCTCGGAGCCACCGCCGTCATCGGCGTGGACATCGACTACGAGGTCCTAGGAAACGGCGGCGGCATGCTCATGGTCTCCGCCTCCGGCACCGCGGTCATTACCGACTGAAAAACGTCCCCGTGCAGCCGCACGGGGACGTTTTTTGCCCTTTTACGCCGGGAAGCTCGCGTCTTGGTCGAGATAGAGCGGGTTATCCATGAGCTCTGGGTCATTTCCCGTGAACGCGCCCGCGGCCGCGCCGTCTCCCTGAAGCAGCCACATGAACCAGGCGGTCACATAGCCGTCGCAGCAGTAGAGCATCTCGCCGTGGCCCACATCCCGCCTGCGCGCCATGACCTTGGCGGTACTGTCGGGAATGTTCTCATAGAGCGCGCGCAGGTCCTCCGCCGGGACGAGGCCTATGTCCGCGTCGCCCGTGGAGGCGAGCATGAGCACGGGCGCGCTTATCTTCGTCTCGTCGTAGTCCCAGAGCAGCGCCCGGGAGAGCGCCTTGTTCCCGCCGCTGCTGAGTATGACGGCGGCCTTGTATATGTCCGCGTTCCGCTGCGCGGTGATTGCGTTTATGACGCCCGTGCCGCCCTGGGAATGGCCCGTTATGCCGACCCTTCCGAGGTCAATCTTCCCGTAAAACACGTTTTCCCCGTCCTCGGGGCTGTATTCGTTCAGCATGCTCAGAAAGCGCACGCACATCTCGGCGCTGAAGCCGTTCCAGGCGTACTCCTCCTCGGTGGCGGCGGTGATGAAGCCCCAGGACGCCATGTGCTTCTGGAGCGCGGGGTATTTAGAGCCCTTTACGCCGGTGCCGTTTACGAAAATCACGACCGGCAGCGGCCCGCCG
>DVKN01000078.1 GCA_018716005.1 Candidatus Scatomorpha stercoravium | reverse complement strand
GGGGAGACTGTGAAGGACACGCGCTTCGCCGGCATGACCTTCGTCCTCACCGGCACGCTCCCGACCTATACCCGCGACGAGGCCGCGAGGATAATCGAGTCCTTCGGCGGCAAGGTCTCCGGCTCCGTCAGCAAAAAGACCGCCTGCGTCCTCGCCGGCGAGGCGGCCGGGAGCAAGCTCACGAAGGCGCAGGCCCTGGGCGTGAGGATAATATACGAGGCCGAATTCAACGAGATGATTAAGTGAGCTTGGAAGGGGAGGGCTTATGAGAGCTTACACCTATTACGGCAGCGGCGACCTGCGCCTCGCAGACAAGCCCCGGCCGGAGATAAAAGAGCCCGGCGACGCCATCGTTCGCGTCACGCTCGCGAGCATCTGCACAAGCGACCTGCACATCAAGCACGGGAGCGTCCCGCGCGCCGTGCCCGGCGTCACGATAGGGCACGAGATGGTCGGCGTCGTCGAGGCCGTCGGGAGCGGCGTCGCGAAGGTGAAGCCCGGCGAGCGCGTCGCCGTGAACGTGGAGACATATTGCGGCGAGTGCTTCTTCTGCAAAAACGGCTGGGTGAACAACTGCACAGACCCCGACGGCGGCTGGGCCCTCGGCTGCCGCATAGACGGCGGCCTCGCCGAATACGTCCGCGTCCCGCACGCGGACACGGGCCTCTCCGTAATACCCGAGGGCGTCACGGACGAGCAGGCGCTCTTCACCGGCGACATCCTCGCCACGGGTTATTGGGCTGCCAAGATAAGCGAGATCGGCCCCGGGGACACGGTGCTCATAATAGGCGGCGGGCCGACGGGCTATTGCACGCTCGAGTGCGTCCTGCTGAAAAAACCGGCGCGCGTCATAGTCTGCGACCGGCACCCCGAGCGCCTCGAGCTCGTGCGCGCCCACCATCCCGAGGTGCTCACGACGGGCCCGGAGGGCCTGCGCGAATATACGCTCGCGCACACGGAGCACGGCGGGGCCGACCGCGTCATAGAGTGCGGCGGCTCGGACGAGAGCTTTCAGCTCGCCTGGCAGTGCGCGAGGCCGAACGCCATAGTCACCGTCGTCGCGCTTTACGACCGCGCGCAGAGCCTGCCGCTGCCCGATATGTACGGCAAAAACCTGACTTTCAAGACCGGTGGCGTCGACGGCTGCGACTGCGGCGAGATACTGCGCCTCATCGCCGCGGGCAAGATAGACACGACGCCGCTCATAACGCACCGCTATCCGCTCAGCAATATAGAGCGCGCCTTCGAAGTTTTCGAGCACCGCCGCGACGGCGTCATAAAGACCGCCGTGGACTGCGCGCGGTAAAATCCAACCCGCCGCCCGGCCTGCCGCCGGGCGGCGGTGCTTTATGTGCGAGGCTGTTCCTGGATACGCGAAAAATATGTCACAAAACCATGGCCTCATGCGTTATAATTACAGCAGGACCTGCGGAGGGGAGGCGGGAAGATGGCATTCAATCTGGAAGAGGCGGCGCGGCTCTATACGCGGGAGCTGCTTGCGCGCGCCTGGGCCATGCTGGGCGACTGGCACGAGGCCGAGGACGCCGTGCAGGACGCCTTCGCCGCGGCCTGCGAGAAGCCGCCGAAGCCGGGCGGCGAGCGGGCCTGGCTGCACCGCGTTACGTACAACAAATGCCTCGACCGCCTCAGGAGGCGGCGCGACGTCTCGCTCGAGGCGCTGGGCGACGCGGCCGGCGGCTTCACGCCGGAATACGACGAGGGCTGCGCCCCGGCCGTAATAGCCGCGCTCTCCCGCCTGAAGGGCGAGGACCGCGCGATAGTGCTCTGGCGCGTTTACGACGAGCTGGACTACGCCGAGATAGCCCGGCGTCTGGGCATCGGCGAGGCCGCGGCCCGCAAGCGCTATGAGAGGGCCAAGAAGCAGCTCGCGAGCGAGCTGCGCGAGTATGAAAGCGAGGTTAATAATGGCCTTTGACAGCGACGAGAGGCTCATCCGCGCGGCGCTGGACGCGATGGAGAGCGGCTTACCCGTCTTTGACCCCGTCCCGGGCGCCCGGGCGCGCGCGGGGCTGAGGAAGCGCCGCAGGAAGCTCCGCATGGCCGTCGCGGCCGCGGCGGCGGCCGCGTGCCTCATAACCGGCTGCGCGGCGGCCCTGGGGGCCTTCGACTGGCTGAGCGATATCCTGCCCAGGTCCTTCGTCGGGGTGATGGAGCCCGTCGAGAGCACGGTCAGCGACGAGGGCATAGAGTTCACCGTCATAGGCGCGCAGCGCTTCGACGGCATGGCCGCGCTGTACTACTCAGTCCGCGACGTATCCGGCGAGGGCCGCATAAGCAAGAACGTATCCGTACCCGTGAGCGTAAGGGGCGAGCCACGGCCGGAAATTATGGACAATAAGCTCGCGTACTTCGACGAGGCCTCCGGCGCCGCCGTATTCGAGCTCACGCTCGGCAAGGCCGAGGGCTGCGACGAGCTTACCGTCGGCGCCGGCGTCATCGGCACGCGCAGGGTGGATATAGAGAGCTCGCGCGTGGACGCCGCCCTTGACGAGCTGCTCGCGGCGGGCGGCGAGGTCGAGGGCGACGAGCTCATGCCCCCGCTCGCGGAGCCCGTAGAGGCGGCGGAGGGCTATGTGCTGATAGATTCCGCCGGGGTCAGGGACGGGAAGGTCTCGGTGCAGCTCATACAGGATGAATGGCGGCTCGATTTGCTCAATCTCTGGAATCTGCCTGAGCTTTGGCTGAAGCTGGCCGACGGCAGCATCGTAAAGGGCTCGATAAACGGCGGCATGGCCGTGACCCGCAGCCGCGCTCAGCCGCAGAACGCCGGGGAAATCGCGAGCTACATCATGTTCTGCGGCTTCGACGTCACGCCCGGCGAGGCCGAGGGAGCGGAGCTCTACGCGGGCGGCCGCTTCACGGACAGCGTCAGCGGCTCATGGTCCGTCACCTTCGACATCTCGAACGCCCCCGAGCAGCCGCGCTATACGGTCGACATACCCGCCGGAGGCGGCGTCGTGAGGGACGTCGAGGTCGTGATAACGCCCGTCGGGGTAAGCATCACGGGCGAGGACCCGGAGAACCTGCTGGGCGGCAGCCCGGGCCTGCGCGAGCTCTATCTGCTCGACGGCGACGGCGAGAAGTTCAGCTTCATCCGGCTCGGCGCGTACTTCTATGCCGAGGGCGGATCCTTCGAGATAAGCGGCTCCTTCGCCGCGCCCGTGGACGCGCAGGATATCACGGCGCTCGTGTTCCGCGGCGAACGGATAGAGCTCGGCTGAAAAAGCGGATAAAATATTTTCCCCCTGTCACAGGCAGGGGGAAAAATGCGTTATAATGGGTGAGAGCAGGGCGGCGCGCGCGGCGCGCGAATCCGGGGGAGGTGAATCGCCCGTGTTTGATTTGGACAGGGCCATGCGGGAGCACTCGAGACGGCTCTTCGCCTACGCCTACGCCATACTTGGGGACTGGCACGAGGCCGAGGACGCCGTCCAGGAGGCCTTCTGCGCCGCCTGGAGAGGCCGGGCGGATTTCGACGGGCGGGCGGCCCTCGCCTGGCTGTACCGCATCACGCTGACGAAGTGCGTGGACATAATGAGGTCGCGCGGCGCGCTCAGCTTCGCCGAGCTGCCGGCGGAGGCCGCGGCCGCGCCCTCCCACGAGGGCCGGCTCGAGCTCATGGACGCGCTCTCGCGCCTCCCGGACGGGGACAGGGCGCTCGTCCTGGGCCGCGCGCTGGCGGGCGAGGACTACGCCGAGCTCGCCTCGCGCCTCGGCATAAGCGAGGCCGCGGCGCGCAAGAGATACGAAAGGGCAAAAAAGCGGCTCGCAAGGCTGCTGAGCGACGATGAAAGCGAGGTGTGACCATGGCTGAACGGGACAGGGACGAGCACGCCATACTCGAGGCCTTCGAGCGCTTCGAGCGGGAGCTGGCCGCGCCCGACGTGAGCGGGGCCGTGCGCGCGGAGCTTGGGATAAGGCCGCGCGGGAGGCGAGCCGCCGCCGTCCTCGCGGCGGTCATAGCGGCGGCGCTGCTTATAACGGGCTGCGCGGCGGCCTTCGGCGGCCTCGACTGGCTGAGCTCCCGCCTCGGCGCGGGCGGGTTTACGGACGTCCTCGAGCCGCAGGAGGCTGCGGCGGAGCGCGAGGGCATAGAGATGACGGTCCTCGGCGCGCAGGGCTTCGGCGACAGCGCCGCGGCGTATATCTCCCTGCGAGACACGGCGGGGCTCGGCCGCGTGAGGGAGGAGCCCGGCTGCCAGGCCGTTTTCGCCATAAACGGCACGGGCAGGACGGAGCAGGTATATTTTGACGAGGAGACGGGCACGGGCTATTACGTCGTGCTCGCCTACGATGAAAACGGCGGCTTATCCGGCCCGGCGGAGATTGCCCTGTGGGAGCTCAATTATACCCCGGAGGGCGGGACGAAATTCGGCCCCGAGGAGGTCCTGCCGGATTTCGCCTCCGCCGCCGCTCTCGGCCCCGAGGCCGCGGAAGGGGAGCTGCTGCCCGTGGAGCGCGGCGCCGAGATAGAGCCCGGGCTCTGGCTGGGCTCCGTGGGCACCGTGGGCGGAAGGCCCGCCGTCCAGATAGGCGTCGACAGCTGGGGCGACTGCCGGGACTACAATTTCAAGCTCGCGCTGCGCGGCCCGGACGGAGAGACGCCCGCGGGAGATGGCATCATCGGCTTCCTCCTGGAGGACATGAGCCCCTGGGATGGCTCCGAAAGCGAGGTGCGTTACCTCCTCTATCAGTACGTCTTCGACATAGACCCCGCGGAGCTCGCAGGCCTGACGCTGGAAATTGAGGGCCGGTTCTCGGGCTCCGTCCGCTCCGACTGGACGGTGGAGGTCGAGCTCTCGGACGCCGGGAGCGCCCTGACCTATACGGGCGACATCGTGGATGAGGATGGCGTGACGCTTGTCTCCGGTGCACTCGTCACGCTCACGCCGCTGGGAATCCGGATAGAGGGCAGGGGAGAGCCCGGGGACATATGGCGCCTCGCGAGCTACCGCGTCTACGCCGTCACGCCCGAGGGCTGGCGCGGCGCGAACGTGGGCCCGCGCGGAGCGGGGGACGACGGCTCCTTCGACTGGTTCCTGTTCTACACCGCCGCCGTGGAGCCGGAGAGCGTCGAGAGGATTGAATTCGGCAGGCTCTACGCCATGGAGCTCAAATAGAGAAAGCCGGACGGATTTTTCCGTCCGGCTTTCTGCCTCTCAGAGCCTCAGCTCTGGTATTCAAATTCGATGTCGTAGATGCTCACCGTGTCGCCGTCCTTGATGCCCTCGGCCTCGAGGCGGTCGAAGAAGCCGGCCTGGCGCAGGCGGCGGTCGAAGTACATCCGGCTCTCGTAGTCGCCGAAGTTTATGCTCGCGACGAGCCGCGCGAGCCAGTCGCCGTCGCAGTACCAGGTGCTGCCCTCGCGGTCTATCCGGATGTCCTCCGGCGAGCCGAGCTCCGGCTCGGGCGGGACGTAGTCGGCCTCGAAGACGGTGACGGGCGGCAGGTGGTCGAGCTCGGCCTGGGCCGCGCGCATGAGCTCCATCGCGCCCTGGGTCGTGGCGGCGGAGAGCTCGAAGAGCTTATAGCCCTTCGCCTCGACGTGCCGGCGCAGCCGCTCGAGGTTCTCGCGGTCCTCGCCGAGGAGGTCGCACTTGTTCGCGGCGACGAGCTGCGGCCTCGCCGCGAGCTCCGGGCTCCAGGCGGCGAGCTCGTCGCAGATGGCGTCGAAGTCCGCCACCGGGTCGCGCCCCTCGCAGCCGGAGACGTCGACGAGGTGAATGAGCAGGCGGCAGCGGTCGATATGCCTGAGGAAGTCGTGCCCCAGGCCCGCGCCCTCGCTCGCGCCCTCGATTATGCCGGGGATATCGGCAATGACGAAGCTCTCGCCCTCACGTATATAGACGACGCCGAGGTTGGGGAAGAGCGTGGTGAAGTGGTAGTTCGCTATCTTGGGATGGGCGTTCGTGACGACGCTCAGGAGCGTGCTCTTGCCCACGTTGGGGAAGCCGACGAGGCCCACGTCCGCGAGCAGCTTGAGCTCGAGGAGGACCTTGTGCTCCTCGCCGGGCAGGCCGGGCTTCGCGAAGCGGGGGGTCTGGCGCGTCGCGGTGGCGAAGCGCTTGTTGCCCCAGCCGCCGCGCCCGCCGCGGCAGACGGTGTAGTCCTCGCCGGAGCTCATGTCGTGCATGACCGCGCCGGAGTCCGCGTCGCGTATTACGGTGCCCAGGGGGACGCGCAGCACTATGCTCTCGCCGTCTTTGCCCGTGCAGCGCTTGCCGCCGCCGGGCGCGCCGTTGCCCGCGGCGAACTTGCGCTTATAGCGGAAGTCCATGAGCGTGCTCATGTGGCTGTCGACGCGGAAGATGACGTCCCCGCCGCGCCCGCCGTCGCCGCCGTCCGGGCCGCCGGCCGCGACATATTTCTCGCGGTGGAAGGATACGGCTCCGTCGCCGCCCTTGCCGGCCTTTATCTCGATGGTTACTTTGTCAACGAAAGGAGAAGCCATAGGTACCTCCGGCGTAAGTGATAGTAGTCAGCGGAAGAATAAAAAAGCGGACGGGATTAACCCGTCCGCGCGTTGTCACTGAGCTATTTCCTCGTAGACAGAGACCTTCTTGCGGTCCTTGCCGTAGCGCTCGAACCTCACGGTGCCGTTGACGAGGGAGAACAGGGTGTCGTCCTTGCCCTTGCCGACGTTGGTGCCGGGATGGATCTTGGTGCCGCGCTGGCGGACGAGAATGTTGCCCGCGAGGACGTACTGGCCGTCGGCACGCTTCGCGCCGAGGCGCTTGGACTCGCTGTCACGACCGTTCTTGGTCGAACCCATACCTTTTTTATGAGCCATTGATTACACCTCCGAATTCAGTAGCGTGCTTTTAGCCGATGGTCTCAATCTGGACCTTCGTGTAGGGCTGACGGTGGCCCTGCAGGCGCTGGTAGCCCTTCTTGGGCTTCATCTTGTAGACGCGGACCTTCTTGCCCTTGCCGTTCTTGACGACGTTCGCGGTGACGACGGCGCCGTCGACCAGGGGAGCGCCAAAGACGCTGCCGGCCTCGTCGGTCACGGCGAGGACGCGGTCGAACTTAACGGTGGAACCGGCCTCGGCGTCGAGCTTCGCGATGTAGATGACGTCGCCCTCCGCCACGCGGTACTGCTTACCGCCGGTCTCGATGACTGCATACTTCATTTCTTTCATCCTCTCTGGAAGAGACTCGCTCTCGGGGCGGACGCTCTGTCACTTGTGTGCCCTGTCAATGCGGCTCGAATATGATACCATATAATGCGCGCGGTGTCAACGGAAATTTTGCCCGGAGTATGATTTCGCGGAAAAACGCCGTCAATTTGACAGGTGGTCTGACCAAGGTCTGAAAACTGCTTAAAGAATCTGAAATATAGCATAATTTCTGTGGACAAATCTCGCCTTTATGATTGCTTTTTGACCAAAGCTGTGTTATGATAATCACAATATTACGGCGGGCCGGGTTGAGGCCAGCCGTGTCGCCGGGCGGAGACGGGGGCGTTTTCCGCGGCGAAATCTACAAAAGAAGGAAGGATGTATAATGGACGAGAAGTACAGCGCCTTATTTACTCCCTGGAAAATCGGCAATGTGGAGATAAAGAACCGCATCGTCATGTGTTCTATGGGCGGCACCAGCCTCTTTGGCTGGATGGAGCCGTGTCACTTCGATAAGGAAGCCGCCTACTTCCTGCTTCAGACCGCGCGCGACGACGTGGGCCTTATCCTGCCCGGCATGCAGTGGGTGCGCGACGTCATGGGCAACCGCTGGCTCTACACCAATAAGAAGATGTTCGGCGAGCTCAAGGAGTATATGCAGGACTTCCACAAGACCGGCGCGAAGCTGTTCATCCAGCTGGCCGCGGGCTGCGGCCGCTCCATGGGCGTCAACCACCTGATGAGCATGATGCTCGACCACCCCGCCATGGGCAAGGTCGGCAAGTTCGTCATGGACGCCGAGTACCTCTGCGCCAGCGCCTCCCCCACGCCGAACCGCTGGAAGCAGGACTATAAGTCCCGCCCGCTGACCGTGGCCGAGATTAAGGAGAGCACCGAGGCCTTCGGCAAGACCGCCCGCCTGCTCCGCGAGGCCGGCGTCGACGGCGTCGAGATTCACGCCGTCCACGAGGGCTACACGCTCGACCAGTTCGCTATCAAGAACTTCAACTACCGCACCGACGAGTACGGCGGCAGCCTTGATAACCGCCTGCGCTTCGCCACCGACATCGTCAAGAACATAAAGAACGCTGCCGGCAGCGACTTCCCGGTCTCCCTGCGCTACTCCGTCGTCTCCAAGACGAAGGACTTCTTCCAGGGCGCCGTCCCCGGCGAGGAGTTCGTCGAGTTCGGCCGCGACATGGCCGAGAGCGAAATCGTGGTCAAGAAGCTCCAGGACGCCGGCTACGATATGCTCAACTGCGACAACGGCACCTACGACGCCTGGTACTGGGCTCATCCGCCTCAGTACATGCCCAACAACTGCAACCTGGCCGAGGTCGAGCACATCAAGAACTTCTGCGACATCCCCGTCGTCTGCGCCGGTAAGATGGAGCCCGAGGTCGCCGCGAAGGAGATTGCCGCCGGCAAGCTCGACGCCGTCGCGATTGCGCGC
>DVKN01000077.1 GCA_018716005.1 Candidatus Scatomorpha stercoravium | reverse complement strand
ATCATGTTCACGGCCACGACCGTGGGGATGCCCAGCTCCAGCAGCTGGGTGGTGAGGTAGAGGTTGCGCTCTATGTTCGTGCCGTCGACGATGTTGATTATCGCGTCCGGCTTCTCCGTGACGAGATAGCTGCGCGCGACGACCTCCTCGAGCGTGTAGGGGCTCAGGGAGTATATGCCGGGCAGGTCCTGTATCACGACGTTCTTATCGTCCTTGAGGCGGCCTTCCTTCTTCTCGACGGTGACGCCCGGCCAGTTGCCGACGCGCTGGTTGGAGCCGGTGAGGGCGTTGAACATCGTCGTCTTGCCGCTGTTCGGATTGCCCGCGAGGGCAATTTTCACTTCCATACTTGCACTCCTTTCAATTAGCAAACACTAACTTGCGGGCAAAAAATTAAGCGAGCTCAATCATCTCGGCGTCGGCCTTGCGTATGCTCAGCTCATAGCCGCGGATGGTCACCTCGAGCGGGTCGCCGAGAGGCGCGACCTTGCGGACGTAGATCTCCGTGCCCTTGGTGACGCCCATGTCCATTATGCGGCGGCGCAGCGCGCCCGTGCCGTTCACGCGCGCGACTGTGACGGTCGTGCCGACCTTGGCGTCTTTCAATGTTTTCACTTGACTACCCCCTTAAACGTTTATCATGATCCGGCTGCACAGGGCCCTGTCCAGGGCTATGCGGCTGTCCTTGACCTGGAGGATGAGGTTCCCGGAGAGCGTGTTCATAACGGTGACGCGCTCGCCGACCACCAGGCCCAGCTCCGCGAGGTGACGCCGCACCTCGTCCCTGCCGGTGATTTTGGCTATCTCATGGGTTTCGCCCATGCCGGCCATAGAAAGCGGCAGCATTGTCTCCCTCCTCTGCGCGGATTAGTTAGACCTATCTAACCACGGCGCTATTGTAATACACGGCTAACCGTTTGTCAAGACCCGGGCGCAATTTTTCCCACAGGGTCGATTTGTGCCGCCGGGCCTCGGAAAGTTCACCAAAAATGCCCGGCCCGATTTGAACAGTTTAAACGAATCGAATTAAGGAGGTCGAATTTCGATTGACTTTTCACACAAAAGGGACTATTGTTGAATTACGAAATGCCGGAAACGTTCCCGGTAACGTTTTCAAAGCGTTGCGGGGGAGGTGCGCCGGATGACGATAAAGGACATAGCGAGGCTATGCGGGGTCTCCGTGAGCACGGTTTCGCGCGTGCTCAACGACAGGCCGGACGTCAGCCCGGCGGTGCGCGAGCAGGTCTGGAAGACCGTGCGCGCGAGCAATTATGTCCCGAACACCTCGGCGCGCGACCTCGTGAAGACCAGCTCCGACGCCATCGGACTCGTCGTGCGAGGCGTATCGAACCCCTTCTATTCGGACATCATCAAGGTCCTCGGCCGCGAGATAGACGCCGCGGGCTACACGATGGTGATGCAGCAGATAGGCGCGAACGACGACGAGATAGCGCGCGGCGCGCTCATGGAGCGCGAGAAGAAGCTGCGCGGGCTCATCTTCCTCGGCGGGCGCTGGGACTATTCGGCGGACGAGCTGGGGACCGTGACCGTGCCCTTCGTGTGCTGCTCCTTTACGAACACCTTCGGCTCCCTCGACAGGGGGCGTTATTCCTCCGTCACCATAGAGGACGACCTCGCCGCCGAGCGCGCCGTGCGCGAGCTCGTGCGCCTGGGCCACCGGCGCATCGCCTGCCTCGTCGCGGAGACGGACGACCGCTCCATAAGCGAGCTCAGGTACCACGGCTACTTAAAGGCCCTGCGCGAGGCCGGCATAGAGCCGGACCCGGCGCTCACGGCGCTGGCCGGGGGCTTCAATATGTCCGACGGCTACGCCGCCGCGGCGAAGCTCGCGGACTCCGGCGCGGATTTCACGGCGCTCTTCAGCATATCCGACGCCATGGCCATCTCGGCCATAAAGGCGCTCTCGGACAAGGGCATAGACGTGCCGGGGGACTGCTCGGTCATCGCGATAGACGGCCTGGCCCTCTCGGAATACATCCGGCCCACGCTCACGACCCTCTGCCAGCCCATGACGGAGATGGCCGAGCAGAGCGTAAGGATACTGCTCGACGTCATAGAGGGCCGCGCGGGGAACCGCCACCTCATAGTCGAGCCCACGCTCAGGGCGGGAGCTTCGATAGCGCCGCCGCGGCGTAAATAAGGTTTTTGCGGCCGGAAGGGCCGTGAAAATAAATTTGAACAGGAGATGTATGAAAGAATGAAAAAGTTTCTTGCACTGCTTCTCGCGCTCGTGATGGTATTCGCGCTCGCGGCCTGCGGCGGCGAAGGCGAGACCACTACGACCGAGCCCCCTGCGGACGACACGACCACTCCGGAAGACGGCGACACCGCCGCCGGCAGCGTCTACTACCTGAACTTCAAGCCCGAGCAGGACGACCAGTGGCAGGAGCTCGCCGCCCTCTACACTGAGGAGACCGGCGTCCCCGTCAAGGTCGTCACCGCCGCCTCCGGCAACTACGAGACCCAGCTCACCGCCGAGATGGCCAAGGAAGACGCCCCGACCCTCTTCCAGGTCAACGGTCCCGTCGGCCTCAACAACTGGAAGACCTACTGCTATGACCTCTCCGGCAGCGACTTCTACGGCGAGCTGACCAGCGAG
>DVKN01000076.1 GCA_018716005.1 Candidatus Scatomorpha stercoravium | reverse complement strand
AGCATGAGCGGCACGCCCTGCGCGACGGCCCTGGGGAAGAAGGCTATAAAGTCAAACATTTTCCGCCGCCTCCTTTGCCGCATGTCCACGGAAGTGGAGCTGATAGGTAATAAAGAACTCGCAGCCGATGATGAAGAACAGGATTATACCCGTGAGGATGTCGCCGAAGGCCTCGTTGAGGCCGAAGTCCGTGGCGATCTCGCTTGCGCCGCGGCTGAGGAACTCGATGAGGAAGCTGGTGAGCACCATGAATATGGGGCTGAACTTCGCGAGCCAGCTCACCATGACGGCGGTGAAGCCGCGCGAGGCCGAGAGCGTGGTGGTTATCGTGTGATCCGTGCCCGCGACGAGCAGCAGGCCCGCTATGCCGCAGAGCGCCCCGGAGAGGAGCATCGTGCGCATTATGACGCGCTCGACCTTTATCCCGACGTAGCGGGCGGTGCGCTCGCTCTCGCCGACGACGCTTATCTCATAGCCGTGCTTGGAGTACTTGAGGTAGACGTACATGAGCACGGTGAGGATGGCGACTATCAGCACGTTGAGCATGTAGCGGTTGCCGCCGAGCATGGGCAGCCAGCCGGCCTGGCTCTGCTGGTTGATGATGCCGACCTTGCCGCTGCCGGCGGGGCTCTCCCAGATTATGATGAAGAAGGCGACGAGCTGAATGGCGACGTAGTTCATCATGAGGGTGAAGAGCGTCTCGTTCGTGTTCCACTTGGCCTTGAAGAAGGCGGGGATGAGGCCCCAGATGCCGCCGGCGATGATGCTGGCGGCGAACATGGTGACGATGAGCAGCCAGCCGGGCAGGACGTCGCGCAGGACTATCATGCAGGCCGCGGTGGCGAGGCAGCCGGCCATTATCTGGCCCTCGCCGCCGATGTTCCAGAAGCGCATCTTGAAGGCGGGCGTGACGGCCAGGGAGACGCAGAGCAGTATCGCGACGCTCTGAAGGAGCGCCCAGACGCGCCTCGAGGTGCCGAAGGCGCCGGCGAACATGCTCGCGTAGAGCGCGAAGGGGTTCTCGCCGGTGAGCAGGGCGGTGAGCACGCCGCAGACAATCAGCGCGAGCACTATCGCGGCGGCGCGGATGGCCCAGGCCTTGTACCAGGGCAGGGCGACGCGGCGGGAGATGTGCACCAGCGGCGCGCGGGTCTTGTTATTCATCCTCCGTGCCTCCTCCCAGTTTGGTCATCATCAGGCCGACGCGGCGCTTCGTCGCCCCGCGGCCGGGTATGAGCCCGCTGACCTTGCCGCCGCAGAGCACGAGTATGCGGTCGGCGAGCTCGAGCAGCACGTCCAGGTCTTCGCCGACGTAGACGACGGCGACGCCGCGGGCCTTCTGCTTGTTGATGAGGTCGTATATCGTGTAGGACGAGTTTATGTCGAGGCCGCGCACGGCGTAGGCGGTGAGCAGCACGGTCGGGGCGCTGGATATCTCGCGGCCGACGAGCACCTTCTGCACGTTGCCGCCGGAGAGGGTGCGCACCGGGGTCTCGATGCTGGGCGTGTTGACCTCGAGCTCCTCGACGACGCGTTCGGCGAGCTTGTGCGGGGCCTTCCGGTCGGTGAAGAAGCCCCGGCCGCGGCGGAAGGAGCGGAGCATCATGTTGTCGGCCAAATCCATGTCGCCGACGAGGCCCATGCCGAGCCTGTCCTCGGGCACGAAGCTGAGCGCGACGCCCATGTCGGAGATGTCGCGCGGGTCCTTGCCGACGAGCTCCTCGCGCGCGCCGGTGCCGGGCTCGATGTAGGTTATCGAGCCGCCCTCGGCGCGGTGCAGGCCGGCGATGGCCTCCAGCAGCTCCTTCTGCCCGCTGCCGGAGATGCCCGCGATGCCGAGTATCTCGCCGGCGTAGGCCGTGAAGCTGACGTCGTCGAGCTTCTTTACGCCCTCCTCGTCGTGGACGGTGAGGTGGCTTACCTCGAGGCGCGGCTCGGGGTTCACGGGCTCGGGCCGCTCGATGTTCAGCACGACGGGGCGGCCGACCATCATGTTCGTCATCTCGCCGGCGTTGGTCTTCTTCGTGGGCATGTCGCCGACGAAGTGCCCGTGGCGCAGGATGGCGACGCGGTCGGAGAGCGCCTCCACCTCGTGCAGCTTGTGCGTGATTATGACGATGGCCTTGCCGTCGTCGCGCATATTCCTGAGCACGGCGAAGAGCTTGTCCGTCTCCTGCGGGGTGAGGACGGCGGTGGGTTCGTCGAGGATAAGGATGTCCGCGCCGCGGTAGAGCACCTTCACTATCTCCACGGTCTGCTTCTGCGAGACGGACATATCGTATATCTTCTGGTTGGGGTCGACGTCGAAGCCGTATTTTTCGCTTATCTCCCTGACCTTCGCGGCGACGGCCTTCATGTCCAGCCTGCCCTTGCCCGGCAGGCCGAGGATGATGTTCTCCGCCGCGGTGAGCACGTCCACGAGCTTGAAGTGCTGGTGTATCATGCCGATGCCGAGGTCGAAGGCGTCCTTGGGCGAGCGTATGACTACCTCGCGCCCGTCGACGTAGATCTGGCCCTCGTCGGGGTAGTAGATGCCGGAGAGCATATTCATGAGCGTGGTCTTGCCGCTGCCGTTCTCGCCGAGCAGGGCCAGGATCTCGCCCTTGTAGATGTCGAGCCACACCCTGTCGTTGGCCTTGACCGAGCCGAAGGACTTGGTGATGTCGCGCATCTGCACAGCTGCTATTTTGCCGTCCAAGGCGTTTCCTCCTTTGTGATGCTGTTATAAATAAGAGCCAAAGGACAGCGTAGTGGCCGTTTACGTCGCTGCGCTGTCCTTTGCCGGCAAGCCCCGGTTGGGGCTTGCCGGTAATTTGCGGAATGGGGCTTGATTAGAAGGCGGTATCGAGCAGGGTGATGCCGTCTATCTGCAGGGTGAAGTACGGGGCGGAGCGGAACTCGCTCTCGGAGAAGTAGCCGTCGTGGACGACCTCGGTGTCGCCCTCGTTGTTCTCGTCGGTGTTGACGTCGGCCATGAAGCTGGTG
>DVKN01000075.1 GCA_018716005.1 Candidatus Scatomorpha stercoravium | reverse complement strand
CATTTGCAACGCGCATAAAGGTCGGCGGCGGCATCTGGTGGCGCAACACGATCATTTACTGCGCGCTCAGGCTCTGCTGGCGCATACTCAAATGGTGCTGGCGGCTTGTGAAGGGCTTCTTTGGCTGGATACTCTACATGACGCGGAAGATACCAATCGTCCCGCGCACGGCCATTATTGCGGCGGCTGCGATTGTCATAGAGGTCTTCCTGTCCGCGCAGGCCTTCGGGTATTACTTCGGGTATTACTATATATTCGGGTATTACTATATAAGCGGCTTTTTCGTCTTCCTCTGGTTTGTCTATACGCCGCTGCTGTTCGTCCTGGCCTGCTTCGGCGCGTGGCAGATGAAGTCGCTCAAGGCGGCGGGCGAGCGCCTGGCCCGGGGCGACATAGACGAGAAGATAAACACGAAGCGCATGTACTGGGAGTTCAAGCGCCACGCCGAAAACCTCAACTCGATAGGCGAGGGTATGGCCGCGGCGGTCGAGCAGCGCATGAAGTCCGAACGGCTCAAGACCGAGCTTATCACCAACGTCTCGCACGACATCAAGACGCCGCTCACGAGCATCGTGAACTACGTCGACCTCCTCAACAAGCCGCACACGCCGGAGCAGGAGGCGGAATATCTCGAGGTCCTTGACCGGCAGAGCAAGCGCCTCAAGAAGCTCACCGAGGATTTGGTCGAGGCCAGCAAGGCCTCTACGGGCAACATGAACGTCATCCTCGTGCGCACAAATACGCGCGAGATAATCGAACAGAGCCTCGCCGAGTACGGGCGGCGCATGGAGCAGGGGAAGCTCATCGTGATAACGAATATCCCCGACCCGGCGCCGGGCGCGATGGCCGACGGGCGGCTCCTCTGGCGCGTGCTGGATAACCTTTTCAACAACGTCTGCAAATACGCCCTCGCCGGCACGCGTGTGTATATAGACGCCGGAATTGAAGGCAATGAGGTGGTCATCTCCGTCAAAAACATCTCGCGCGACCCGCTCAACGTCTCCGCCGACGAGCTGATGGAGCGTTTCGTCCGCGGCGACTCCGCCCGTCACACAGAGGGCAGCGGACTGGGGCTGAACATCGCCCAGAGCCTCGTGAACCTCATGCACGGCAAGTTCTCGTTGAGCATAGACGGCGACCTGTTCAAGGCGGAAATACGGCTGCCGCTCAACTGAGCGACGCGAAAACAGCAAGCGCCCGCGCAGTAAAGCTACCGGGCAGGAAATATCAACTTTAAGCGTGGGAGGCGCCGCAGAAGTGGCGCCTCTCCGGTTTTGGACGCAATCATGCGGCGAAATGGAGAAACCTATATGAAAAAATCGATAGCTAATGCACTGTTGGCGGCAACTGCTGTCTGCTTGATCCTTGCGACTTCAGCCTGCTCAACAGAGAATAAAGAAAACGGCGATACCGCGGATGCAGTCGAGTCTGCGGAGGCAACGCCGCTTGGCACGCTGATAGACAGCGGCGACCTCAACAATATAACCGGCCTTAATACGACCTGCAAACTGAGTGTGGACGAAGGCAAATACGTCAATCTGTATGTTGAAAACAAAGGGGCTAACGACGTAGTGGCCACCATAAACGGCAGCGGCTCCAGAACCTTCAAGCCGGGCGAAAAGGGCTGCATCTATGCGGAACTGACACAGGGCTCTGACGATGGCGGTACGGAATGCGTGTTTAAAGTAGTGACCGGCAAAGACGGCGGAGAGGTCAATATCAGCTACGAGATCACCCAGGGAGAAACTCACATATAAAGTGTGGCGGCAATAAAAGCCGCCACATTTTTTGCTTTCATCCGGCACGAATACGATATAACCGCGCCCGATGTGTGATAGAGTGCGAATATTTCAGCCCTCGTCCTCATATCCTGCACCATGAACTCATGGGAAGGAAGGGCGAAGCATGACTGACACTTCCATTTATCAGGACATAGCCACCCGCACGGGCGGGGACATATATCTCGGCCTCGTGGGCCCCGTGCGCACGGGCAAGAGCACGTTCATAAAGCGCTTCATGGAGACGCTGGTGATACCGAACATCGCCGATGAGTACGCCCGCGAGCGCGCGAAGGATGAGCTGCCCCAGTCCGGCTCCGGCCGCACCATAATGACAGCCGAGCCCAAATTCGTCCCGGAAGACGCGGTGAACGTCTCGCTTGAGGGCGGCGTGAGCTTCTCCGTCCGGCTCATAGACTGCGTGGGCTATATGGTGGAGGGCGCGTCGGGCCAGTTCGAGGACGGGGCCGAGCGCATGGTCGCGACGCCCTGGTTCGACGAGGAGGTGCCCATGTCCCGCGCCGCCGAGGAGGGCACGCGGCGCGTCATAAGCGACCACAGCACGATTGGCATCGTCATGACTACGGACGGCAGCGTCTGCGGCATAGACCGCGAGAGCTACATACCCGCCGAGGAGCGCGTTATATCCGAGCTGCGCGAGATAGGCAAACCCTTCGTACTGGTGCTGAACAGCGCGAACCCCTCGGGCGAGGCCGCGCAGGAGCTGCGGCGCGAGCTGGAGGAAAAGTACGGCGTGGCCTGCGTATGCGTGAGCTGCCCCGAGCTGAGCGCGGCGGACATAGACGAGATACTCAAGCTCGCCCTCTACGAGTTCCCGATAAGTTCCCTCGGCATCTATCTCCCCAGCTGGCTCGACGCGCTTGAGGACGATTCCCCGCTCAAGAGCGGCGTCCTCGGCGCCATCGCGGAGGCCGTGCGGGATATGAACCGCGTGCGCGACGCCTTCGGCGTAATGGACGCCGTCGCCGGCAGGGAGGAGGTGGCCTCCGCCGGGGTCACAGGCGTCGAAATGGGCACGGGCGCGGTCACGGCGCGCATCGAGCTGCCCAGGGCGCTCTATTATCAGACGATAAGCGACCAGTGCGGATTTGAGATACGCGACGACGGCGACCTCATGGGGCTGCTGACGCACATACGCGACATAAAGGCCGACTACGACCACATCAGCGCCGCGCTGAGCGACGTGCGCGAGAAGGGCTACGGCGTCGTCATGCCTCTGCCCGGCGAGCTCCATCTCGAGGAGCCGCAGATTGTCCGCCAGGGCGGGCGCTACACCGTGCGCCTCAAGGCCAGCGCGCCGAGCATACACATGATGATGACGAATATAGAGACGGAGGTCACGCCCGTCCTCGGCGGCGAAAAGGCCAGCGAGGAGATAATGGGCTTCCTCCTTCAGGGCTTCGACGGCGACGTCAGCCGAATCTGGGAGAGCAATATCTTCGGCAAGAGCCTCTACGACATAGCCGAGGAGGGCCTGGAGGCCAAGATAAAGCGTATGCCGCCGAATGTGCGCGGAAAGCTGCGCGCGACTATGGAGCGCATAGTGAACGAGGGCAGCGGCGGGCTCATCTGCATCATACTGTGACGAGGCCGGGGCAAAAGCCCCGGCTTTTTCGCGGATATTTGACGTTTCGGCAGTACTGCGCTATACTTTAGCTGCGGCCCGGGCCGCGGAAAGAGGTATGGTTTTGCAGCTTGATAAGATTACGCGCCGCTCGCCGGAGCTTCCGGAGGCGCTGCGCCTATATGAGAGCGCCTTCCCGGCGAACGAGCGCTGGGGAATAGAGCGCGTCCTGGACGACGCGACCGGCATAAGCGAGATGTTCGGCTTTTATGAGGCGGGCGCGTTGGCCGGCTTCGCCATCCTGCTCAACTGGGGAGATATGGCGCATATCATATACTTCGCGGTCGAGGAGAATATGCGCGGCCGCGGCGTTGGCAGCGAGGCGCTGCGGCTCATACGCGCGCTGAAGCCGGGCCGGAGGCTGCTCGTCGACATAGAGCGCCATCGCCCGGACGCGGACAACAACGCCCAGCGCCGCCGCCGCAAGGCCTTCTACGAGCGCAGCGGCTACGCCGAAGCCGGCGTATATTACAGCTGGCAGGGCGAAGACTACGAGATTATGATTAGCGGCGGGGAGATAAGCCGGGCGGAATACTTCCGCTTCTGGCATGATATAGACGAGAACAGTGAGATATTCGCCGGCTAAACGCCGAGAGACGCTAGATTCCCGCTCTGGATATCGTCGATATGCCGCCGGAGCTTCTCCTCCGGCCAGTCCCACCACCTTATGCGCAGCAGGGCCTCGACGGTCTCCTCGGGAAAGCGCGGGCGTATAAGCCTTGCCGGCGCGCCGCCCACAATCGCGTAGGGCGGGACGTCCCTCGTCACAACGGACCTCGCGCCGATTATCGCGCCGTCGCCTATGGTGACGCCGGAGAGTATCACCGCCTCGAAGCCTATCCACACGTCGTTTCCTATGACTATGCCGCCTTTGTTGTCCCATGCGTCGGTCACCCGCGCGGGATCCAGGCCCCACTCGTCGTAGAATATGGGGAAGGTGTAGCTCGAGAGCGAGCCCAGCGCGTGGTTCGCGCTCGTCAGGAGGAACTTTGCGCCGCAGGCTATGGAGCAGAATTTCCCTATCGTCAGCCGGTCATGGTTGACATAATAATGATAGAGCACATTGCGGTGCTGGAACTCGCGCGGGTCGTGCAGGCAGTCGTTGTAAATTGTGTAGTCGCCGACGGTAATCGCGGCGTCGTTTATAACGTTCTTCAGGTAGACCGTCTCGCGGTCCCCGGCGCGCGGGTATATGAGGTTCGGGTTCATGAAAACACATCCTTTCCGTACAACGATAGCACGTATCGGGCGCGTTTTCCACACACCAAACACCGCCTAAGCGAAGATTATAAAAGAGGACGCCGCTCTCGCGGCGTCCTTTTCACTTGCCGTATATTATCTTGCGTATGGCGTAGACGGAGAGGCAGAATCTCTCCGCCAGCTCGCCCTCGGACATGCCGAGCCGCCTGAGCGAGCGGATTTCTTCGTTGCGCTCCGCGAGCTCCCGGCGCGCGCCGGATATCTCGCCCCAGCGGGCGTGTTCGGGCGCGGGGACGTAGAGATACGCGCCGCGGACGTAGCGCTGGACTTCGCGGAAAAGCGGCTCGGGCAGCGCCGAGCGCGCGTTATAGTATTTCATGCGGCCTTCCTCCCGGATTTTGCTTTCGGGCGGCAAGACCGGCATGGTCAGCGGCTTATTACTCCATGCAAGCGCCGCTGTACGCCGGTCTTGCATGGGGGAGGGCCATGTTGCGCTTCATTGTTTTTCACTTCTCTCTATCTGTACACCCTCGGCAGCCTTTTGCCGAGGCGGCTGAGGACTTCGTTCGATATTGTGCCGCTCTTTGCGGCGAATTCCTCGCAGCTGATTAATTCATCGCCGTCGCGGCCTATGAAGGTCGCGATGTCGCCGGGCTTTACCTCGCCGGCGTCGGTGACGTCGAGGCAGAGCTGGTCCATGCATATCCGCGCGACGACCGGGCAGCGCTTCCCGTTGACCAGGGCCTCGGCTCCGCCGTGCATGGCGCAGCGGAATACGCCGTCGCCGTAGCCTATGGGCAGCACGGCTATACGGCTTTCCCGCGCCGTCGTGAATTCGCGGCCGTAGCCGACGCTCTCGCCGGCGGGCAGCTCGCGGACAAGGCCGATTCGCGCCTTCAGGCTCAGGGCGGGCGTGAGGCCGGGCCAGGCGCGCACGCCGTCGTGGCCGTCGCTCTTGACGCCGTAGAGCGCGACGCCTGCGCGGGCGTAGGCGCAGCGCGCGTCGGGGTAATTGAGGAGCCCGTAGCTCGCCTGCGTGTGCAGAGCGCCGGGGTCTATGCCGCGGGATTTGAGCTCGTCTGCGAGCGCGAAGAAGCGGCGTATCTGCTCCGATGTGAAGTCCGCGTCGCTCTCGCTGAGCGAGTCGGAGACGGCGAGGTGCGTGAACATGCCCGTCACGCGCAGGTTGGGCAGGGCGTATATGTCGGCGACGGCGTCCGCATGGCTCCAGTCCTCGCCGAGGCGGTGCATTCCGGTGTCGACCTTGACGTGGACGTCGACCCTGCCGCGCGCGGCCCCGCTCAGTTCGCGTGCGTATGCGGCGTCGGCGGCGCATTGGGTGAGATGATAGCGGCGCAGGGTCCGCCATTCGCTCACGGGCGTCCAGCCGAGGATGAGTATGAGCCCCCTGACGCCGGCCCTCCTGAGCTCCACGCCCTCGGCGCAGCAGGCGACGGCAAAGGCCCTGACGCCGATGCCGTTGAGCTCGAGCGCGCTGCGCACGGCCCCGTGCCCGTATGCATCGCACTTGAGCACGGCCATCAGCTCGCAGCCCTCGGGAGCGAACTCCGAAAGCCTGCGGGCGTTATTCTTGAGCGCGGCGAGGTCTACCTCGACCCAGGCCCTCGCTGTGTCGGAGACGCGGCGGGGCTTTATCCGCTCCCAGAGCCAGAGGATTGCGGAGCTCGCGGCGGCGCTCCCGAGGCAGACGGCGATGTAGTGGCCGAGGCTGTTCTCCACCAGCGGGCCCCACAGCCCGAGCGCCCGCGCCGCGCCGCGCACGGCGATAATGACGGCGGGGTGGAGGATATAGACGAGCAGGGAGAAATTGCCGAGCGGCAGGCGCACGCTCCCGCGCGCCCTCATGAGCAGGGCGAAGAGGAAGTATACGACGAAGGGCAGGAACACGTACATGCTGTCGTGCCTCTGCCAGCCGCGCGAGCGCGCGAAGAGCGCCTCGGCGAGCATGACGGCAAAGCTGGCTATGAGGCCCACAAGCTCGTAGCCCATTGCGCGTTTCTTCCCGCCTTGCAGCCTGCTGCCGAGATAGAAGAACATGGGCGCGAAGAAGAGCCCGTTGCGGGTGTAGCCCATGAGCGCGAATATCCCGCCGTAGAGCGCGCTCAGGCCGGGGACGTTCTCGATAAGCCCCCAGTAGCTGTCGCCGAGGAGGCCGAGCGCGTACAGGACTGTGACCGCAATGCCGGCGCGCTTCTCGCCCAGGCGGCGCAGGAGCAAATCGGTGAGCCACAGGCCGAGTATTGCGGCGGGCAGATACCAGAGATGGTAGAACGTGCCCTCGAAAAGCGCCTGACGCGCGAGCTCAAGGAGATCCCAGCCCTGCAGGTGCCCGGCGTAGACGTTGACGGGCAGATAGAGCGCCGCGCTCGCGGCGTAGATTATGAGCAGCTTTTTAAGGCTTCTGCGCACATTCACGCCGCCGAGGACGAAATAGCCGGTCGCCATGAAGAAAAACGGAACGGCCACGCGCGCGATGACGCGGGTGAAGATAAAGTCCGCCGTCGCGGAGTAGGACGCGAGAGGCGAAGTGTGTATAGCCACGACCAGGAAGGCCGCGGCTATACGGAAGTATTCTATTCCTTTAAGGTTGCGTTTGCTCATGAGAGCCTCCGGAGATGATTTCTGCGTATTCCTCGAGCGTGAGATTGCCCGCGGCGATTCTCACGGCGTGCTCGCGGCCGACATAGCGGAAGTGCCAGGGCTCCGCGGAGATGCGCGTTATGCGCTCCTTGCCGGCGGGATAGCGCTCGATGAAGCCGTATTCCGCCGCCTTCGCGCGGAACTCGCCGCACACGCCGTCATGGGGGAAATACGGGCGTATAAAGTCGATTTTGCCGCCGGTATCGAGGGCGAGATCTATGGCGAGGCCCGTCTCATGCTCGCTGCATCCGGGGATGGCGACGTATTTGCGCGTGAACTCTTCGCCCTGCGCGCGCAGCGTCTCCTCCCAGAGCGCGAGCTGCTCGGCGTGCGGCCTGTAGCCGCTCACCGGGATTATTTTCCCCTCGCCGCCCACGGCGCGCACGAGCGCCGTAAGCGCGGCCGCGCACTCGCTCTCGAGGAGTATGTCCGAGCCCGGCAGGGCGGGGGATAGGGAAGAGGGTTCGAAACCTTCCGCGAGCGGATGGCCGGGGTTAACCAGCAGCGGGGCCTTCATTCTTCAAAGGTGTATGCGACGAGCTCGTCGAGCAGCGCGGTGAAGTCAAGGCCGATGCCCTTCATCATGTTCGGGAAGCGGCTGTGCGGGGTAAAGCCGGGGATGGTGTTGACCTCGTTGAAGACGACGCGGCCCTCGGGGGTGAGGAACATATCCACGCGCGCCATCACGCGGCAGCCGAGGGCGCGGTAAATCTTCGCGGCGTCGGCCTTGATGCGCTCCTCGGTCTCGGCGCTGATGCGGGCGGGCATATGTATCTTCGCGGTCTTGAGGCTGTACTTCTCGACATAGTCGAAGATGTCGCCGTAAATCTCTATCTCGTCGACGCGGCCTATCGTCAGGGCCTCGTTGCCCATGACGGCGCAGCCGACCTCGAAGCCGCCTATGGCCTCCTCGATAATGACCTCGCGGTCGAACCGGAAGGCGAACTTCACGGCGTCTATGAGCGCGGCGGCGTCGGAGACCTTGGTTATGCCGAAGCTCGAGCCGGCGCGCACGGGCTTCACGAAGACGGGGAAGCCGATTTCCCCGGCGCGGCGCGCGAGCTCGGCCTCGTCCGGCATGGAGGTGAAGACGGTGGCCTTCGGCACGTCGACGCCGGCGAGGGAGGCGAGACGGTGCGCGCGGTCCTTGTCCATGCAGATGGCGCTCGCGAGCGCGCCGCAGCCTATGATGGGTATGCCGGCCATCTCGCACAGGCCCTGTATCGTGCCGTCCTCGCCGTTCTTGCCGTGCATTACGGGGAAGGCGGCGTCGATGCGCGTGGCCTTCACGCCGTCGGAACCGAATTCGATTATGCCGTGCGTCTCGCGGTCGGGGGAAATCACGGCGGGTACGCATACGCCCTCGCGCCAGGTGTCGTTCTCGATGCCCTCGGGCCCGCCGTAGTAGCGGAACCACTCGCCGCCCTTGGTGATGCCGAGCAGTATGAGGTCGTATTTCTCCCGGTCGAAGTTCACGACGACGGAGTGCGACGACTCCAAAGAAACGGGATACTCCGGCGAGCAGCCGCCGAATATAACCGCGATAGTTCTCTTTTCCATCTTAAAGCCTCCTTGGCTGTGTATCCCTGACATTGTAGCACTTTGCGCGCGGAATGGAAAGACAAAAATTATTTAAGTTTGTTTTAACTCCCCGGTTTAAAACGTTCAAATTGCCAAAGCGGCAGCTTTCGTGATATAATATCCGCAAGAAGGCACTTATAAGGAGGCGCTTTATGCTTAGAATGGACGAGGGCATGCCGTTCCTGCTCAGGTACGAAAACGTGGCCTGGTATGAGGGGGGCCGCGTGCGGATACTCGACCGCCGGGTTTTCCCCGAGGTCAGCTATGTGGAGTGCGGCGATTACCGCGAGGTGCGCCGGGCCGTTGCGGATATGGTGACGCAGAGCACGGGGCCCTATGCCGCCGTGGCCATGGGCATGGTCCTGGCGGCGAAGGAGTCGGAAAAGCTCCCGGCAGGGGAACGCGAGGCCTTCCTTCTCCGCGCGGCGGACGAGCTGGCCCACGCGCGGCCTACGACCTCGAACAGGTACGCGCTTATAACCGGAAAGTGCGCAGAGGCCGGCATATCCGCCCTGATGTCAGGATGCGACCCGGTAGAGGCCGTGTTTGAACGCGCCGTGGAGACGATGAACGAGCGCTACTCACGCATGCAGCTGGTTGGCGACGAACTCCTGAAGCTTATACCTGAAGGCGGAACGATACTTACTCAGTGCTACGGCGAAACGATTATAGGTACGCTTATACGCGCGGCAAAACGCGAGGGCAAGGCCTTTCGCGTCATCTGCGCCGAAACCCGGCCGTATATGCAGGGGGCAAGACTCACCTCCGCCTGCTTTGCCGAAATGGGCTTTGATACAACCGTGGCCACGGACAACATGATAGCCTATGCCATGCAGCATGAGGGCGTAGACCTTTTTACTTCCGCTGCAGACTGCATAACACTGGACGGACATGTGGCAAATAAGGTCGGTACGCTGCAGATAGCGATACTGGCCAAGTATTTCGGCCTGCCATACTATGTCACGGGCGCGCCTGACGCCGGCAAGCGGGGCGCAG
>DVKN01000074.1 GCA_018716005.1 Candidatus Scatomorpha stercoravium | reverse complement strand
GACGAAGGCCGTGCCCGTGCCCATGCTGGCGACGACAATGTTGTCGCGCCCGGAGAGCCAGGTGCCGCCGCGGCCTATGGCCTCGGCCTCGGGCACCGTCAGCGTCTTAATCCCCAGCCGCTCGAGCCCGGATTTGCGCGCGGAGAGCCCGGTCAGCACGACGGCCTCCGCCGCCGCGAGGCCCAGGCCCAGCTTCTCGCAGAGCGCGGGGACGTCCGCCCCCCTGCCGTGCTCATAGTGCGTGAGGACGACCTCGTCCCCCTCCAGCGCCGCGAGCTTTACGGCAGACGCGCCCATGTCTATGCCTATTATCATCTCTCTGCTCTCCCCTTTTTCTCCTGCCTCACTCGGGCATATACCGCGCCGTGGAGTCGACGACGACGTTCCCGTTCGCGTCCAGCAGCGGCGTGACGCCGTTGGCTCCGCTGCCGTAGGTGACGAGATAGTTAACGCCCGTGGCCGTGTCCACCACAACCAATATCGCACCAAAATAGAAGCTCTGCTCCTCTTTTACAATAAAGCGCTTCTCTTTCTTTGCCATTGTTCTCCTCCCTCAAACGAGCTTTTCGTAAGCGTTCCTGAGCGAATCGTGCGCCGGGTCGACGCTCGACAGATCCACGACGCCGCAGAACTGATACCCCAGCTTCTCGCAGAGCCGGTTCATCGCGCGGTTGTCGCGGTGGGTATCCACGCGCACGCTCTGCTTCCCCATTGCGGCGGCGAGGTCCTCCGCGAGCGAGAACATCTCGCGCGAGAGCGAGGTGTGCCGGAATTCCGCCGCCGCCATGGCGCGGTGTATGACGGCGTAGTTCTCGCCCTCGCTGAGCCAGCGCCCGTCTATGCCGCGGTAGCACTCCTCCGGCTGCATGGACACGCACTCGTAGCCCGCGACGCGGCCCTCGTGCTCGAAGGCCCAGCCGCGCCCGGCGGCGATGTCGGCCATAACGGCCTCGCGGTTCGGATAGCCCTCCTGCCACTGGTCGACGCCGCTCTCGCGCAGATAGGCCCTGGCCTCCTCCAGTATGGCAAGTATGGCGTCCAAGTCGCCCTCCTCGGCGCGGCGGGGCTCGAAGCGGAGCTTCAGCCGCTCGGGCAGGCGCTCATACTTTATCTCTTCGACGAATTTCCGGTCCTCTTTCGAGCTGAGCGGCAGTTTCTCGAACATATCCGGCCTTTTATCCATCGTGCGTTCGAGCTGCTTTTTCCGCCGCCAGCGGCGCACCTTCTCGTGGTCGCCGGTCAGGAGCTCCGGCGGGACGGCGCGGCCCTCCCAGACCTCGGGGCGGGTGTACTGCGGGTATTCGAGCAGCCCGTCCCAGTGGCTCTCGTCCGTATAGCACTCCTCGTCGGCGAGGACGCCCGGCACCATGCGGCAGACGCAGTCCGCGACGGCCATCGCGGCTATCTCCCCGCCCGTGAGGACGAAGTCGCCGAGGGAAATCTCCTCGTCGACGCACTCCTCGATAAAGCGCTCGTCTATGCCCTCGTAGTGGCCGCAGACGAGCACAAGGTGGTCGTAGTCGCGCCTGAGGCGCTTGGCCTCGGCCTGGTTGAAGGGCCTGCCCTGCGGGGACATATATATGACGCGCGTGCGCCTCTCCCCGGCGTCGCGGAGGATGTGGTCGAGGCAGCTCTTGAGCGGCTGCGCCATCATAACGAGGCCCCAGCCGCCGCCGTAGGGGTAGTCGTCGACCTGCATCTGCTTATTTTCCGTGAAATCGCGTATCTGCACACAGTTTATCTCCACCGCGCCCTTCTTCTTCGCGCGGCCGATTATGCTCTCGCCCAGGACGCGCGACACGCTGTCCGGGAAGAGGGTCATGATGTCTATGCGGTAGGGCTTTTCCATTTACATCCCCTCTATAAGCCGCGCGGTTATTATCCCCGCGTCCGCGTCGGCGGCGAGTATGAACTCCGGCACGGCGGGGATGAGGTGCTCGGTTTCCCCCCGCACGACGTAGACCATGCCGGCCGGGGCGTCTATGACCTCGGCGAGCACGCCTATCTCCCCGCCGGACTCCGAGACGACCCGCGCGCCGATTATATCCTGAATGAAGTAGCCCCCCTCGGGCAGGGGCGCGTCGGCGCGGTCGATGAAAACGCGCCGGCCCTTATAGCGCATGGCGGCGTTCACGTCCTCCACGCCCTCGAGCTGCGCGAGCAGCGCGCCCTTGTGTATGCGCGAGGCGAGCACCTTATGCGGCCGCCCGTCGATGTAGAGCGTCTTTACGGCGCGCAGGAACTCGGGCGTATCCGTCCAGGGCATAATCTTGACCTCGCCGCGTACGCCGTGGGTGTTCACTATCTCGCCGGCTTCGATAAATCTCTCTTTCATCTGCTTCTCCCATACTCAGAGATACCAAAAACGGCGGGTTTTGTCCCGCCGTGATAGTGCTTATGCGCGGGCGGGTTGTCCCGCCCGCACAGCTGAGGAATGGGCTCAGTCGACAATCTCGACCGAGACCTTCTTGCCCTTCCTCTGGGCCACGGCCTTCATGAGGACGCGGATCTCTTTGACGATGCGCCCCTTGCGGCCGATGACCTTGCCCATATCGCCTTCGGCGACGCGGACCTCGAAAACGGTCTCGCCGTCGGCTTTGCGCTCGGTCACCGAGACCTCGTCGGGCTTGTCGACGAGGCTCTGTACAATGTAGGTCAGCAGTTCGTTCATCAAAAATGCTCCTTAGGCGTACTGGGCTCAGGCTTCCGCTTTCTTGAGCAGGGCCCTGACGGTATCGGTCGGCTGAGCGCCGTTGGCGATCCAGTACTTGGCGCGCTCGGTATCGACGCGCAGGGAGTTGGTCTCGCTCAGGGGATCGTAAGTGCCTATCTCCTCGATGAAGCGGCCGTCACGCGGGCTGCGGGAGTCGGCGACGACGATGCGGTAGAAGGGGGCCTTCTTGGCGCCCATCCTGCGAAGACGAATCTTAACCATTTATTTTCACCTCCATGTTGTTATTTTGCGTATATTTGAAACCGTTTTTACCGGATTCAAAACCTTGTTGGCTCGAAGCGCTTTGTAGGGGAGGGCGTCCCCGCCCTCCCTCTCGCCCGGAGGGCGAGAAAAGCGTTATATCGCCGGAGCGTTGTCTTACGCAAGGGCGGGTGAGGACACCCGCCCCTACATCTCGCTCATCACGCGTTCACATCCCCAGGCCCGGGAAGCCGCCGCCCATGCCGCCGAGGCCGGGGAAGCCGCCGCGCTTGGCCATGCGCTTCATCTTGCGGCCGCCGGGGCCGTTCATCTGCTTGAAGAGCTGCAGCATGGCGTCGTACTGCTTCAGGAGGCGGTTGACCTCCATGACGGAGGTGCCGCTGCCGGCGGCGATGCGCTTCTTGCGCGAGTTGCCGAGGATGTTGGGGTTCTCGCGCTCCTTCGGCGTCATGGCGAGGATGATGGCCTCTATGTGGGCCATGGCCTTCTCGTCCATCTTCGCGCCCTTGAGCGCCCCGGCGTTCATGCCCAGCATGCCGGCGATGTCCTCCATGGAGCCCATGCCCTTGAGCTGCTGGAGCTGGTCGTAGTAGTCCGCGAGGGTGAAGCGGTTCTGCTTGAGGCGCTCGGCGAGCTCGGCGGCCTTCTTCTCGTCCACGGCCTGCTCGGCCTTCTCTATGAGGCTGAGCACGTCGCCCATGCCGAGTATGCGCCCGGCCATGCGCTCGGGGTGGAAGGGCTCTATCTGGTCGAGCTTCTCGCCTATGCCGGCGAATTTAATGGGCTTGCCCGTGACGGCGGTGACCGAGAGGGCCGCGCCGCCGCGCGCGTCGCCGTCGAGCTTCGTGAGCATGACACCCGTGATGTCCAGCGCCTCGTCGAAGGCGCCCGCGGCGTTCACGGCGTCCTGGCCGGTCATGGCGTCGACCACCAGGAGTATCTCGGCGGGCTCCGTCGCGGCCTTGATGTTTTTGAGCTCGTCCATGAGCTCGGCGTCTATGTGCAGGCGGCCCGCCGTGTCGAGGAAGACGAGGTCGTTCCCGAACTTCTTCGCGTGGGCTATGCCGGCCTTCGCTATCTCCACGGGGTCGCCCTGGCCCATCTGGAAGACGGGTATGTCCAGCTGCGCGCCGACGGTCTCTAGCTGCTTTATGGCGGCGGGGCGGTACACGTCGCAGGCCACGAGCAGCGGGCGCTTGCCCTGCTTTTTCATGAGGGCGGCGAGCTTCGCGCCGTTCGTGGTCTTGCCCGCGCCCTGCAGGCCGACGAGCATGCAGACGCTGGGGGATTTGGGCGAGATGTTGAGCTTCTTATTCTCGCTGCCCATGAGGGAGCAGAGCTCTTCGTTGACAATTTTGACGACCATCTGCGCGGGCGTCAGGCTCTCGAGCACCTCCGCGCCCTTCGCGCGCTCGGTGACGCGCTTCACGAAGTCCTTGACGACCTTGTAGCTGACGTCGGCCTCCAGCAGCGCGAGGCGCACCTCGCGCATGGCCTCCGTCACGTCCTGTTCCGTGAGGCGGCCCTTGCCGCGCAGCTTCTTGAATGTGGCCGAGAGCTTTTCGGAAAGGCTTTCAAACGCCAATGTAGTTTCCTCCGTCAGTTGTCGAGCGCGGCAAGCGCGTCAAGCGAGCGGCCGGCGGCCCCGGATACTTCCCCGTCGGCGTGCCGCAGAAGCGGCGTCAGCGCCTCGCGTATCGTCTTCAGCGCCGCGCGGCGCTCCTCGAGGCGGGCGACGAGGCCCGTGCGCTCGTCTATCCTGCGCATTATCTCCTCCGCGCGGTGGACAATCTCCCAGACGCCCTGGCGGGATATGCCGTTCATCTCGCCTATCTCGGCAAGGGTGTAGTCGTGGTTGTAGTGCAGGTCGAAGTATTCGCGCTGCTTGTCGGTCAGCAGCTCGCCGTAGTAGTCGAGCAGCATGGTCAGGTATACGGTGTCCGCCTTCTTCACGGCAAATCCTCCTCCCGCATTTTTCAGCCTACGTATTATACACGAATAGTCCGCGGCTGTCAAGAGCTTTTATTTTACACTTTCCGAATAGTCCGGCGCGCGGCGGGAAGAATACTTTCAACTATGTATTTGGAGGTATTACCGTGGAAACGGGCGGGAATATGCGAGATTTCGACATTGCCGGGCTGGAAGCCCTCGCCGGGCGCGAGGCGCGCTCCACGCCGCCGGACGGCTTTTTCCCGGGCGCGCGCACGGCGAGGGCGCTGCGCGCGGCGCTCGCCGGGCTCTCCGCGGGCCGGGAAGAGGGCGAGGCGGCGGAATGGCTCGCCGACAACCGCTATCTCATAGAGCGCGAGGCCCTCGGCGCGGCGCGGGATTTCTCCGGCGCGGGGCGGCTGCGCGCCGGGCGGGAGGGCGCGCTCATATGCGAGGCGGCCGCCGCGCTGGTCTCCGCCCTCTCCGGCCGCGTGGACGAGCGCGCGGCGGGGGCGTATTTCGCGGCCTACGCCCGGGAGACGCCCCTCACCCTCGCGGAGCTCGGCCTCATCGGCGCGGCGATACGGTGCGCGCTGACGCTCTTTATCGCGCGGGAATTCGACGGCGCGCCGCGCGCGGAGGCCGTCGCCGCCGCAATCGAGAGCCTGCGCGCGCTCTCCGGCGCCGACCTCACGGAGCTCGTCGAGGCCTGCGACCTCTGCGGGCAAATCCTCGCGCGCGACCCCGCGGGCGTATACGCCTCCATGGACGAGGGCAGCCGCGCGCTCTATCGCCGCCGCCTCGCGCATCTCGCGAAGCGCGGCGGCATATCCGAGAGCGCCTGCGCGCGGCGCGTCCTCGAGCTCGCGGAGGCCCATGCCGGCGACCCAAAGCGCTCGCACGTCGGCTGGTGGATCCTCGCGGAGCCCCTCGGGAGGCCGCGCCGCGAGCGCACGGGCGCGCTCTACGCCCTCGCGGCGCTCATGGCCGCCGCGCTCGTCTCGGCGGCGGCGGGGCTCGTATCGGGCGGGCTCTTCACGGCCCTGCTCGCGCTGCTGCCCGCGCTCGAAATAGCCAAGAACGGCCTCGACGCCCTCCTGCTGCGCCTGATTGAGCCGCGCGTCCTGCC
>DVKN01000073.1 GCA_018716005.1 Candidatus Scatomorpha stercoravium | reverse complement strand
GCGCGCACTCAAGCCCACCAGTCTGCGGACTGGTGGGCTTTCGCACACTCCGCTGCGCGAAAAGAATTCCCGGCGAGGCAAAGCCCCGCCGGGAATCGGCAAATTCGGCACGAATTTGCCTTTATTTGAATATGATGCGATTTGTTTCGCCGCTGAGGCGGCGAAATTCTGCGAAGCCGGCCTCGCCGCCGGAGGCGGCATTGGCCGTGGGGGGTTATTTGGCGTTGCGTTCGGCGCGGGACTTAATCATTTCGGCGGCTATGGAGATGGCTATCTCGGCGGGGGTTTCGGCGCCGATGGCGAGGCCGATGGGGGTGTGGACGCGGTCGATATCCGCCTCGGCTACGCCGAACTCCTCTATGAGCTGGCGGCGCACGGCGGCGGTTTTCGCGCGCGAGCCGATGACGCCGACGTAATAGGGCCGCAGGGGCAGCACCTGCGACTGCACGACGCTGTCGTAGGCGTGGCCGCGGGTCATGACGCAGACGTAGTCGTCGGCGGTGATATTGACGCTCGCGGCGATATTGCGGAAGTCGATGAGCTTAACCTCCTCCGCCGTGGGGAAGAGCTCACGGCGGGTGAAATCCGGGCGGTCGTCCATCACCACGCAGCGGAAGCCGACGCCCGTGAGCACGGGCTCGAGCGCCTGGGCGACGTGGCCGCCGCCGAAGATGTAGACGCGGCCGGAGGAATTCAGCTGTTCGGCGAAGACGTCGTGCTCCGCGTCCTTCACGCGGCGCGGTTTCCCCGTGAGGCCCTCCGCGAGCCAGGCTGGGGCGTGCGCCTTGTCCGTCACGCTGAGCGCGCCGCCGTGCGCGAGGTCGCTCACGAGCCAGAAGCTCTCGCCCGAGGCGAAGCGCCGCTCCGCCTCGTCCGCGGCGGCTATCGCGGCCTCGTCCCCGGCAGGGATGAAGTGGAAGAAGACGTTCACCGCCCCGCCGCAGACCATGCCGAGGTTCTGCACGTCGTCGCGCGTGAGGGAGAAGTCGTGCTCGAGCGACTCGCGTTTCGCGAGCTGCGCGGCGGCTATCTGCTCCGAGCGGTATTCGACGCTGCCGCCGCCTATCGTGCCGCGCAGGCGCCCCTCGCGCCCGACCAGCATCCTCGCGCCGGCCCCGCGCGGCGTCGCGCCGCTCGACGCGACGACGGTGACGAGGACGAGGTCCTCGCCCGCGCGCAGCCTGCTTGCCATCAGCTTCATGAGCTTTCTCATATTTCAACGCCTCTTTCGCTTAGTAATTTACAGAGATTCATCGCCGCGGCGCGCCTCTCAGCATGGGCCCGTCGGGCCTCGGGGGACGTGCATTTCGCCTCGCTCGCCGCGAAGCGCTCCTCAACCGTGCAGCGGCGATCGCCGATGACCAGCTTGTCCGCGAGGCAGACGACGCCCGCCTCGTCGAGCCTGTCCCCGGGATGCGCCATATGGCTCGCGACGAGCGGCGCGAGCTCGGCATAGCCGAGGGTTTCCAGCCAGCGCGCGCCCACGGCGGCGTGATCCGGCAGGAGCCGCGCGACGTCGTGCAGCAGCGCGGCGCGGCGTATTTTCACCGCGTCCATGCCCAGCCTCACGGCCAGCTCGGACGCGAGCTCCGCCACGGCGGCGCAGTGGCGAAGCACCTTGCCGGGGTTCCCGGCGGCGCGCAGCAGCGCCATGCAGCGCTCGTCCGTGAGCTCCGGATGGGGGAGGACGCCTATCTCCTCCGGCGCGGGCCGCTCGCCCGGGTGCAGGACGACGTAGGAGCCGTAGGGTATCTTTATCATGCCCGCCCCGAGGCTGTTCAGATAGAGCCGTATGACGCTCGAGTGCGCCGCGGCGGCCGCGTCCCCGCCGCGGGAGAATATCCCGTCCAAGGCGGCCGAGAAGCGCGAGAGCGCGGCGGAGTCCGGCTCCGCGCCGGGCATGGGTATGGTCTTGTCGCTCTCGCGCCGGGCCCAGAGCTCCGGCCAGCGGCGGCGTATCTCAGAGAACCTGAGTCCGTCCCACTCGCCCATGTCCTGCTCGGCGAGGCCGGGGAGGAGCTCCGGCGCGGGCGCTATGCCCTCCGCCGTCTCCCTCGCGCGCGCGAGCGGGCTAGAATACACGCGCCCGACGCGCTCCGCGAGCTCAAAGCCCAGCAGCGCCGCCTGCATACGCCCCAGCGGGCTGAGGGCGAGGTCGGTGCGGCCTATGCACATATGCTCGCCGCCGGGGAAGTCCGGCTCCCCGTGGCGTATGAGGTAGAGTGTCTGCATGGCGCCTCCCGCGAAAAAATTTCACAATAAAATCATAATTTCGCCGGAGCGAAAAGTCAAGCCCCGCGCCGGAGAAATTACCTCGCGCGTTTTTCGCCCGCGCCGCCGTATAAAGCGGCGGAGCAAATATAAACCGGCTTTATTTCGCCGTCCGCGGCGCATAATGATTTCTGCCGGCAGAACCGGCGGAAAATTTGTGCGGGGGGATGCAGATGAAGAAATTACCATTTAAAACCGCGCGTGCGGCGCTTGTGTTCGCGCTGGCCCTGGCTCTCGCGGGCTCGGCGGGGGCTCTGGCCGAGGACCTTGTGCCGGTCGGGCGCGCGGTGGGCATTGAGGCGGAGACGGCGGGCGTGCTGGTGGCCTCGCTCAGCAAGGTGCGGACGCCGTCCGGCGAGGCGTCGCCCGCGGCCGACGCGGGAGTGCTGCCCGGGGACGTGATAACGCGCGTGGGCGGCGAGGAAGTGCGCGGGGCCGAGGACTTCAGGCGCGCCCTGGGCGAGCTCGACGGCGGGAGCGTGGAGCTGACCGTCGTGCGCGACGAGAAGACCGTGCAGCTGAGCGTGGACCCCGTGCAGGACGCGGACGGCGTCTGGCGGCTGGGGCTCTGGCTGCGCGCGAACGTGTCCGGCATCGGCACCGTGACCTATTATGACCCGTCCACGGGCGAATACGGCGCGCTGGGCCACAGCATAAACGACGCCGACACCGGGGTGATGATACCCATAGGCGAGGGGAACATCAGCGAGGCCAGCGTCGACTCCGTCGTGCGCGGCGAGCGCGGGAAGGCCGGCGAGCTGCACGGCAGCTACGACGCGGGCAGCTCCATCGGCACCGTGGACGCCAACACGCCGCGCGGCATCTTCGGCAGCTCGAGCTCGGGCTTCGACGGCGAGCCCCTGCCCGTGGCGGAGCCGGGGGAGATAGAGGACGGCCCGGCCACGATACTCGCGAACGTGTCCGGCCATGAGGTCGGCGAGTACGCCGTCGAGATAGAGCGCGCGGACACGAACGGCGAGAAGCTCCTGGTCACCGTAACCGACCCCGCCCTCCTCGAGCTCACCGGCGGCATAGTGCAGGGCATGAGCGGCAGCCCCATAATCCAAAACGGCAAACTAGTAGGCGCGGTGACCCATGTGTCAGTAAGCCATTGATACCAACGCGCGCGTTTCCTCAATACTACATAATTTAGACGGGATTTACGGAAAACGACACAAAAACGCAGCTTTTGGCTGCGTTTTTGTGATATTATCGGAGGCAATATGGC
>DVKN01000072.1 GCA_018716005.1 Candidatus Scatomorpha stercoravium | reverse complement strand
GCGCGCACTCAAGCCCACCAGTCTGCGGACTGGTGGGCTTTCGCACACTCCGCTGCGCGAAAAGAATTCCCGGCGAGGCAAAGCCCCGCCGGGAATCGGCAAATTCGGCACGAATTTGCCTTTATTTGAATTCGATGCTATTTGTTTCGCCGCTGAGGCGGCGAAATTCTGCGAAGCCGTCCTCGTCGCCCATAGGGCGACATTGGACGTAGGTGAACTTGCCTCGCCGGCGGAGCCGACATTGGCCGTGGGGAGACGCTTTTTACGGCATATTCTCTAAGTAATGATCAAACAGGCTGTTGAGGTAGTCGGCGGCGGCTTCGCCTTTGCCTTCTTCGAGGAAGTCCAGTATCCTTCTTCCCTGCTCGAGGAGGGCGTCCGCGCCCCAGAAGCGGGCGGAGTCCTCCCAGAGGACGCTGCCGACGCCGCGGAAGGCGTTCATGATAAGCGGGAAGAGCTGGTTCCCGGAGAGGGTGCATATCCTGTAGTGGAAGCGCGCGAGGGCGTCCGATATGGTCTTCACGTCGGGGTTGTGCTTCGCAATCTCGGAGTAGCTCTCGTGCATGGCGCGCAGCTCCTCCAGGTCCTCCTTCGTATGCCGCCGGCCCAGCCTTATGAGCGCGCCGCCCTCGACGGCGCTGCGCAGCTCGATTATGGAGACGACCATCTGCCGGTCGAGCTTGCCGCCGTTGTAGCGCAGTATGGCGTTGAGCGTCTCGAGGTTGCCCGTCTCGGCGAAATCCGCGACGACGGTGCCCCGGCGCGGCGTCACCTCGAGGAAGCCCATGCGGGCCAGGTCCTCAAGGCCTATATGTACTATCGTCTTGCTTATCTTCATCTGCTCGGCCAGCTCCCGCTCGCTGGGCAGGCGGTCGCCGGGCTTGAGCGTGCCGGAGAGGATCATGCCCTCTATGCGCTCTATAAACAGCTCCTTTATCGTCGGGGCCACTATCTGTCCGAATTCCAAACGCTCCATCCTCCTCGCACTGGTACTGGTCTGACCGCGGTGCAGCCTTACGGCGAAAGGGCGCGCGGCAAGCCCGGCCGCGCGCCCTCCTCATACCGGAACAGCAGCGGGGCCGCCGCCTTGGCCATATCGCGTGGGAAGCGGCGCGCGTCCCGCAAAAAACGCACGCCGGCGCGATGAGGCCGCCGCCGCGCGGCAAGCGTCCAACCCGCCAAATGCCCCGGCGCCCCCGGCGCGTGCCCGCGCACCGGAAGCAGTTTCGGGATATACGGTCCTGCCGGCGGATAAATCCCGTCCGGCTCCGTGCGATGAAAAGTCATCGCCTTTGTCGATAATATAACACATTTCCGTGCGCTTTACAAGCGAATACGGGCAGTTTTGCACATTTGTGTAAACAACACAATTTCCGTGGTCAGACCAAAGACCACCCGCGGGCAGTCCGCGGGTGGTCTGAGCAGGTACGGTTTAATCTGGTTTCGGGCTGCGCGGGCCGACGCGGCGCTCGAGGCGCTCGTCCACGGCCTCGCGGAGCATGGCGTAGAGCATGGCGGTCAGCGGCACGGAGCAGAGGCTGCCGAGGATGCCGGCGATATTGCCGCCGACGAGCACGGCGCAGAGCACGAGCAGTCCCGGCATACCGACGGCCTTGCCGACGACCTTCGGGTAGATGAGGTTGCCCTCCACCTGCTGGAGGCAGAGCATGAAGACGATGAAGAGCAGGGCCTTTATGGCGTCGGTGGTCAGGATAAGCAGCGCGCCTATGGCGACGCCGACAAAGGCGCCGACGAGGGGCACGAGGCTGGTGACGCCTATGACGACGCTTATGACGTCCGCGTGGGGGAAGCGGAAGATGGTCATGCCGATGAAGCAGAGCACGCCGAGGATGCTGCTGTCCATAAGCTGGCCGGAGATGAAGTTCGCGAAGGTCTCCCCCGCCCTCGCCGCGAGGCGCTCGAAGCCGTGGGCGAAGCGCCGCGGGAAGAAGGCGTCTATGCACTGGCGCATGAAGCGGCCAATCTTCTCCTTCTGCGCGAGGATGTAGACCGCGATGATGGTCGAGAAGACGACGTCGATAACCCCGCTCACAATCGCCGTGCCGACGTTGGCCGCGGTGCCGACGACGTCGCCCGCGGTACCTATGAGGCCGTCGACGCTCTCGGCGAGCGTGTTGCCGATGTCGGTGAAGACCTTATCCCAGTTTATGTCGCCGAGATAGGCCGAGAGCGAGAAGTCAAAGGGCTCGAGCACCCGGTCGGCCCAGGCGATGAGGTCGTTCACGTAGTCCGGCATCTGCGCGATGACCGTGCCCACCGTCTCGACGAGGCGCGGGAAAATCACGAGCAGCAGCACGATAATCACGCCGAGCGTGACGAGCAGCGAGCAGACTATGGCCGCGGGGCGCAGCAGCTTCCTCACCGTCGGGCTGCGGTGCTCGCGCAGGCCGTAGAAGGCGCGGTTCTCGAATATCCTCAGCGGGACGTTCAGCACGAAGGCGATGGCGAGGCCCGCCGTCACGGAGGAGAAGACTTTCCACACCCACGCGGCGACGCCGAAGACGTCGCCCAGGTGCTGCATCACGGAGAAGAGCACCACCGTAAAGACTATGATAAGCAGAATTATCCGCACGTTTTTCCGGTTGAGTTCCAATGGCCGGCCCCCTTTGCCGCATGCTCTATCATTATAAGTATAATACACTGATTTCATCCCGGCCGCAAGTGTCATTTGCTCCGGCCGGGGATGTGAATATTTAAACTTTGCCCAAAGTTGATGTTGCTAAAGCGGCAGATTTGAGGTATTATTATTATATGTATCAGTTTCTACGGGCGCTGGGACAAATTCAATAAAGGGAGGAGAAAGATGTGGCCGGGCAGACAGCTCAGATTGCCGCAGAGAGAGAAGCCATCCGTAGTAAGATTGCCCCCGTTACCCCCGCGCGCCGGAGCGCGGCGTCCAACGCCTCCGCAGAGGACAAGACGGACCGCCGCGTCAGAAGAACAAAGAGGCAGCTGCGTGAAGCGCTGACCACGCTGCTGCTGAAGAAAAAGTTCAGCGAGATAACCGTCCGCGAACTGTCGGAGCTGGCCGACGTCAACCGCGGCACGTTCTATACCCATTACAGAGACACGGAAGACCTGCTCGAGCAGCTCGAGAGCGGGTTCCTCAACGAGCTGCGCCGCATAGACGCCTCAATACAGAGGCAGGACTGGGAGCGCGGGGCGTACAGCTACCTCGAGGAGCTGCTGCGCCTGTGCCGCGACAACGCGGACATCTACCTCGCCCTCGTCTGCCGGAACGACGACCTCGGCTTTGCCTCCCGTCTCGTCTCGGCGCTCAGGCAGCAGTATCTGCACGGCTTCGTCGGCCATGTGTGCCGGGCCGAGCAGCGCGTACAGGAGCTCTACTGCGTCTACATCGTGGACGGAGTCCTGTCCGTGGTCACCGTGTGGCTCAACGGCGGGATGAAGGAGACCCCGGCCCAACTGGCCAGGATCAGCGGCGACTTCATCCTGCGCGGCGTTAAGGGCCTGAGATAGCCGCCCATCCAATCGAGAAGCGAGCCCCTCTTGCCAGCACGGGAGGGGTCCTTCAATATAAACCCGGAGGAAATCAGTAAATGAAATTCAACTTTGGCAGCTTCGGAGGCTTCCAGTCGGACCCCGAGAGCGGCGAGTACAGCTGGACCCCGCCCAGGAGCGGCAAGGAGAAGAAGCCCCGCCGCACCATGTCCGCCGGCAAGGCGACGCTATGGAGCCTCGTCATCACGCTCGTTTTCGGCTTCATCTACTTCTACTTTGAGCTGCCGGCCCTCAACATCCACGCGGGCGAGCTCTATGTCTTCATAGTGCTGCTCTGCTTCGTCTGGTGCGTGAGCTCGCTGCTTCTGGGCGGCTTCCGCGCTAATTCCATGAAGGAATACGTCGGCATCGCCCGCAAAAAGGCCGCCGTGCCCTTCTATATCATCTGCCTCGTGGCGCTCGTCGCCGTCGTCGGCTCCGTCATCGGCTGGAAGCTCTTCCGCGCGCGCGACTACGCCGAGCTGCTGCCGATAGAGCAGGGCGACTTCGCGACCGACGTCGCGGAGATTAGCTTCGACCAGATACCCATGCTTGACGACGCCTCGGCCAACGTCCTCGCCACCCGCCGCCTCGGCGAGCTGAGCGACCTCGTCAGCCAGTTCGAGGTCAACTCCGAGAGCTACCAGATAAACTACCACGGCCGTCCCGTGCGCGTCACCTACCTCAACTACGGCGACG
>DVKN01000071.1 GCA_018716005.1 Candidatus Scatomorpha stercoravium | reverse complement strand
CTGCGCGAGGCCCTCGGCCACGGCGGTCTTGCCTACGCCCGGCTCGCCGACGAGGACGGGGTTATTCTTGCTGCGGCGGGAGAGTATCTGCACGCAGCGGTCTATCTCCCGCTCGCGGCCCACGACGGGGTCGATGCGCCCGGCGGCCGCGAGGCGCGTGAGGTCGCGGCTGTACTGGTCGAGCACGCGCGTCTCGGCCCTGCGCGCCGGGGCCTTCACCGCCGTCTGCGCCTGGGCGGGCTGGGGCTTATCGCGCCGCCGCTCGCCGCCGAAGAGGGCGAGCAGGGCGTCCTCGAGCGCGCCGGGATCAGCCCCCGAGAGCTCGAGCGAGCGCCGCGCGGCGCAGCCGGGGACGCGCAGCACGCCGAGGAGTATGTGCTCCGTGCCCACGTAGCCGTGCCCGAGCTCGCGCGCCGCCGCGCCGGAGAGCTCCAGCGCGCTGCGGGCCGGATCCGTCAGGCCCTGCTCGGGCCCGCCCGGAGCGCCGGAGCCCGCGACGGATACCACCGCGCGCGTGAGCCGGGCCATGTCCAGCCCCTCGGAGAGCAGCACGCGCGCCGCGAGGCCCTCCGTCTCCGCCGCCACGCCCAGCAGCAGATGCTCCGTGCCCACGTAGCCGTGGCCCAGCGAGGCGGCCGCGTCCCGCGCCGAGCGCAGCGCCGACGAGGCCCTTTCCGTGAATCTGACGCCGTTTCTCATAAGCATTGCCTCCCATGCGATTATAGTCCCCCCGTCGCGCGAGACGGGCCGTTTTATGCGTGCAGTGGGAATTATAACCGCGCCTTCCGGGGCTTAATCCGGGCCAAATGCGCGGGATATGGAATACGCGCGAAATAAAGGTTGATTTTCACGCCCGATGTGGTAGAATACAACCGTACATCAGGCGCGTTAAGCCGGTATAATTCAGAACGAAGGAGGTCAGAATCATGGCTTACGTCATCACCGATAACTGCGTTTCCTGCGGCACCTGCGCCGCCAACTGTCCTGTCGAGGCCATCGACATGGGCGACGACAAGTACGTCATCGACCAGGACAAGTGCATCCAGTGCGGTACCTGCAAGGAGAACTGCCCCGCCGACGCCATCGAGGAGAACTGAGGCAAGCGCGCGTATCCGTTGGCCTGAGCCTTCGGATACGCGCTTCTTAATTTGACTTCTGCCCGCAGCCGCGGGCTTGATTTTTATGGAGGGCGCGATGGAGCTTTGGCCGGGCGGAATCGAATACGAGGGCGGCGCGGCCTTCCCCGTCACGACGGACAGCGTGCTGCTGGCGGACTTCGCCCGCGTGAAGGCGGGGGAGAGGGTCTTCGAGCCCTGCTGCGGCGCGGGGCTCATATCGCTGCTCATGGCGCAGCGCGCGCCGTCTATCCGGGTCTGCGCGCTGGAGATTGACCCTGGCGCGGCGCTCTCCGCGCGGCGGAACTTCGCCGCCAACGGCGTGGAGGCCGAGGTCGTCTGCGGCGACCTGCGCGACGCGACGCTGCTGCCGGAGGCGAACTCCTGCGGCCTGTGCGTCTGCAACCCGCCCTATTTCGCGGCGGGGCGCGGCTCGGCCTCGCCGGAGAGCCGACGGGCCGCCGCGCGCAGCGAGGGGGAGTGCACCTTCGCCGACGTGGCCCGCGCCGCCGCGCGCTCGCTCAGGCAGGGGGGACGCTTCGCCTTCGTACACCGCGCCGAGCGGCTCGCGGAGCTCTTCGGCGAGCTGCGCGCGGCAAGGCTCGAGCCCAAGCGCCTGCGCTTCATACAGCACAGCGCGGAGAAGGCGCCGGAGCTCTTCCTCTGCGAGGCCGTGCGCCTGGCCGCGCCGGGGCTCGCCGTGGCCCCGCCGCTCGTGCTGTTCGGCCCGGACGGCCGCGAGAGCAGTGAGGCGCGGCGGATATATCACATGGAGGGCTGATTATGGCCGGGAAACTGTATCTCGTGGGTACGCCGATAGGCAACCTCGGCGACATCTCGCCCAGGGCGCTGCGCACGCTGCGCGAGGCGGACTTCATCGCCGCCGAGGACACGCGCGTGACGCTGAGGCTGCTGAACCACTTCGACATAAAAAAACCGCTCGTCAGCTACTACGAGCACAACGCAAAGCGCTCCGGCGTGAAAATACTCGAGCGCATCCTCGCCGGGGAGAGCTGCGCGCTCGTCACCGACGCGGGGATGCCCTCCGTCTCCGACCCGGGCGAGGACCTCGCCGTGCGCTGCGCGGAGGCCGGCGTCGAGATAAGCGCCGTGCCGGGCCCGAGCGCCGCCGTGACCGCCCTCGCGCTCAGCGCGCTGCCGAGCGGGCGCTTCACCTTCGAGGGCTTCCTCTCCACCTCGGGCAGGAGCCGCCGCGAGCACCTGGAGAGCCTGAAGGGCGAGCGGCGCACCATGATTTTCTACGAAGCGCCGCATAAGCTCCGCCGCACCCTGGCCGACCTGCGCGACGCCTTCGGCGCTGAGCGCCGCGCCGCGCTCTGCCGCGAGATGACGAAGCTGCACGAGGAGGTTATACGCACCACCCTCGGCGAGGCCGCGGAGCTGTATACGGAGGAGAACCCGCCCCGCGGCGAGTTCGCCATAGTCATAGCCGGCGCGCCCGAGGACGCCGCCGGGGCCGTCACCCCCGAAGCCGCCCTCGCACTGGTGAACGAATACCGCGCCGCCGGCATGAGCCTGAAAGAAGCCTGCCGCCATGCCGCCGAAAAGACCGGCCTCAAGAAAAACGAACTCTACGACCTGGCCGTAAACACCCCCATCTAGGCGGCCGGGCCGAGTGTCTCGGCTCACAATGCGAGCCTTCGCGTTGGCAGTTAGATAACGCAAGCCGCCCGGTAACGAACCGGGCGGCTTGTTCTGCGTTATGGGGGATTTACGTTGTGGGCTGCTTTACGCTGCGGGGAGCTTGTAGGGGCGGGCGTCCCCGCCCGCCCTTGCGCGGCGGTCTGCGAAAACGTGGGTTGACGAGCCCATCGCACCTCGCCGCCGTTTCTCGCCTGACGGCGAGAGGGAGGGTGAGGACACCCTCCCCTACAACGAGGCGGTAAACGGACGTTGCTGCGTATGACACGCACCAGCCCAGAGGCTCCCCTGCAAGGGGAGCTGTCAGCGCAGCTGACTGAGGGGTCCGCCCGAAGGGCGGGGGCAGGACGATAGACCCCCATGCGCCGCGCTGCGCGCGGACCTCTCCGAGCCGCTTCGCGGCCCACCTCCCCTTGCAGGGGAGGCATGGGCTACTCGGCCCGGGCGGCTTTGTTCTTGACCTATGCCGTCTGCCACCAGGCGGGGAGCAGGGCGGAGAGCTTTTGGGTTTGGAGGGGGTCGGAGCTGAGCAGTATTTCCGTATCCTGCGCGCCGTGGCCGAGCTGCATCAGGAGCTCGCGGCAGGCGCCGCAGGGCGGGACGGGGCGGCCGCCGGGGCCGACGGCCGCTATTTTTACGGCTCGGCTCTCCCCGGCGGTGAGCATGGCGGCGACGGCGGCGCGTTCGGCGCACATGCCCTGCGAGCAGGCGGTGTCAATCGAGACGCCTGTGTAGACGTTCCCGGCTTCGGTGAGCAGGGCGGCCGCCACGCCGCCGCAGCTTATCAGCGGCGAAATTTCCCGCTCGCGGCGCGCGGCGGAGGCGGCGAGATAAAGCCTTATCCAGCCGGCGTCGTACGCGGCCAGGGCGCGGGCCTCGTGCTCTTGGACGAAGGCGGCCTTGCCGTCGCAGTAGGCGTCTATGTCATAGGGGAATTCCCTCGCGAGGGAGCGCTTGAGCGCGGCGTACTCCTCCCGCACGTCCGCGTGGGCGCGGAGATAGTCGCGGAAGGCGAGATGGCGGCTTATGTTCGCCGTGTCCCCGGCGGCGAAGATGTGTACCTGATGCGTCCGCTCGTCGCCGCCGCGGCGCAGGTAGCGCCGCCCGGGGATGCCGAACTCGCCGAGGTATTCGTAGCCGAGGGCGGCGAAACGCTCCGCCGCGGCGTCCGCAGCCTCCAGGCTCCTGACGGCGGCCATGATGTCGATAACCGGCTTCGCGGCGAGGCCGGACACGGCGGTGCTGCCTATGTGCCAGACGGCGAGCAGGTTGTCCCCGAGGGCGGGGGCTATCCTGTCCCGCTCCGCGGCATATTTGCGCGGCCACGAGGGGTCGCTGTCCACAACGGTGATGTGCTGCGGCATTGGCTCTCCTTTCATAATACGTCACGTACGTAATCTATGGACGGAACTCTACGCCCGGTACGTCACCGGGCGGGTGGGCTGTGCCCACTGACGATGCGTCACGCACGAAATCTATGGACGGAATTCGCCGCTCGGTATCGTCACCGGGTGGCGAGTTTAAAGTTATTGCCCAACGCGAAGTCTCGCATTGTCTCCAGGCACAGCCTGGTCAGCGGGCACAGCCCGCCGCATTGTCAGCGGCGACTCGCCGCTCAGCGGGCACAGCCCGCCGGCGAGATAGAGCGTCCCGGTTATCCGGAGCCGTGGGTCATGCCTTGCCTCCGAATATCTCCTGCACGCGCCTTACGTAGTCCGGCAGCGCGCCCTCGAAGTCCACGCCGTAGGGGCGCGGCGCGCCGCGTTCATAGCAGCGCTCTATGCTCTCGCGCACAAGCCCCGCCGCGGCGTCCAGCGCGTCCCCGACGGACGCGCCGCGCACGAGCAGCGCAGAGAAGGCGCTCGCGAATATGTCCCCCGTGCCGTAGAACATCCCCGGCAGGGCCGCGCTCATCGCGCTGCGCTCCTCGCCGGTCTGCCGGTCGCGCACGACCGTGCCTATGACGCCCTCGGCCGGATGCACGCCGGTTATGGCGATGAAGCGCCCGGCGTGGCGCTCGAGCCCGTCGAAGAGCCGGTCTATGTAGCCGCGCGAGTGCGGCGCGGGGCGGAATTCGGCCCCGGAGAGCAGCGCGGCCTCGGTGACGTTCGGCGTGATAACGTCCGCGCGCGCGCACAGCCGCCGGAAGGCCTCCGTCATGCCGTCGTCGAAGCCGGAGTAGTATACGCCGTTGTCAGCCATGGCGGGGTCGCAGATTACGAGCGTGTCCGGCCCGGCGAGGGTGCCGATGACCTCCTCGAGCACGAGCTCTTGCTCCGGCGAGGCGAGATAGCCCGAGTATATGCCGTCGAACTCTATCCCGCAGTCCGCCCAGTGCCGAGCTATGGGCAGCATCTGGTCCGTGAGGTCGCGGCGCGTCCAGCCGGTGAACTCGCCCGTATGCGTGCTCAGGAGCGCCGTGGGTATGCAGGCGCACTCCACCCCCGTCGCCGACACCACCGGCAGGGCCACCGTCAGCGAGCACTTCCCGAAGCCGGATATGTCGTGCACGGCGCAGATTCTCTTAAGTTTTGGCAGTCCGTTTCCCATAGCCGCTATTGTAGCACGCTTTCCCCCGCCGCGCAAGTGGCGGCGGAAAGCCCGGCGGGATTGGCCGCCGGGCTGGGTGTTTTGGGGCTTATTCGTCTTCCTTTTTGAGCAGCCGCATGAACTCCGCGCCGGTGATGGTCTCCTTCTCCATGAGGAAGGCGGCGATGCGGTGCAGGGCGCTCTCATTGCCCCGGAGTATCTCGAGGGCCTTGGCGTGCTCGCGCTTCACGAGGGCTATGACGGCCTCGTCGACCTCGCCGGAGGTGCGCTCGCTGCACGCGAGGGAGGCGTCGCCGCCGAGGTACTTGTTCGACTGCGTCTCGAGCGCGACCATGTCGAACCTGTCGCTCATGCCGTAGCGGGTGAAATAGGCGCGGGCGAGCTTCGTGGCCTGCTCTATGTCGTTGCTCGCGCCGGTGGATATGCTGCCTATGACGAGCTCCTCGGCCGCGCGGCCGGCGGTGAGCGTGGCTATCTTGTTCTCTATCTCCTCGCGGCTCATGAGGACGCGGTCGCCCTCGTCGACCTGCATCGTGTAGCCGAGCGCGCCGGAGGTGCGCGGGACTATCGTAATCTTGGTGACGGGCGCGCTGTTCGTCTGGAGGGCGGCGACAAGGGCGTGGCCGGTCTCGTGATAGGCGACGGTGCGCTTATCCTTTTCGCTGAGCACGGCGTTCTTGCGCTGCGCGCCGGCTATGACGGTCTCGACGCTCTCCTCGAGGTCGGACTGCCCGACAATCTGCCTGCCCAGCCTCACCGCGCGCAGGGCGGCCTCGTTGATGATGTTGGCGAGCTCCGCGCCGGAGGCGCCCGGCGTGGCGCGGGCAATCGCGCCGAGGTCGACGTCCTCGCCCATGCGCACGTCCCTGGCGTGGACCTTGAGTATGGCCTCGCGTCCGGCGAGGTCGGGGAGCTCCACGGGTATGCGCCTGTCGAAGCGGCCCGGGCGCAGCAGCGCGGGGTCGAGC
>DVKN01000070.1 GCA_018716005.1 Candidatus Scatomorpha stercoravium | reverse complement strand
GTCCTCCGCGCCGGAGCGCGCGCCATGGTCCTCCCGCGCCGCCGGGGCGGCCGGGGCCTTATCCTCCGCGCGGCCCTCATCGGGCGCGGCGGGCGCGGCCTCGCCGGGCTTCTCCGCGGCGGGGGCGGCTTTTTCGTTGAGCTTGTCCTGATTCATATCCATTCCGGTATCTCCCGAAGTAACGAGTTTGCCGCCGGGGGCATAAGATGGCTCAGACGCGCTCAAAGGCGTCTGGGCCGCGGCCTCCCGCGCCGGCGCGGCCGGGAACATCACATAGCGCGGAGAAAGGGCTATACAATGTTCTGCGGAAACAACAACGGCGGCTGCTTCTGGATTATCATCATTCTCCTGCTCCTCTTCATGTGCGGGGGCTGGAGCGGCAGCGGCTGCTGCGGCAGCAATAACTGCTGCGACAACTCGTGCAGCTGCAACACCTGCTGCTGAGCGCAGCGCCTGCGGGGCCCTACGGGGCTCCGTTTTATTTCAGCTCCAGGCGCATATAAGAGGTTCCGGGGATTGGGTTTACGTAATACGGCTCGCATTCGGCGAAGCCCAGCCGGGCGTAGAGCGCGCGGGCGGCGCGCATATCCTCGAGCGTGTCGAGCACGAGCTCACTGTAGCCGAGGGCCCCTGCCCTGCGGATTATCTCCCGCGCGAGCGCTTCGCCGAGGCCTATGCCCCTGCTGCCCGGGCGGACGTAGAGGCGCTTCATCTCGCAGCGCGCTTCCGTGAGACGGCGCAGCGCGGCCATGCCCAGGGCCTCGTTCCCGCGCGCCGCGATGACGAGCGCCCCGCCCGGCGGGCCGTATACCCGCTCTATCCCGGCGAGCTCCTCCTCCGGGCGCTGGAAGCCGATGTCCCGGCCCAGCGAGGCCGTGTACTCCCGTATGAGGGCGCGCGCGGTATCCCAGCGGCCGGCGGCCTCATCGATGCGCACGGCGGTATGGGGCTCGCTCTTTATTATGCGCGCTTCTGTTATGACGTAACCGGGCCTCACATCGTTCCAGGCCTCGGGCAGGTTTTCATCCAGCAGCGCCTCGCGGGCGAGGCAGGCGCTCGTCACCCCGGGATATCGGGCGAGGAAGCGGTCATAGTAGCCTCCGCCCTGCCCCTGGCGGCGCCCGTCCGGCGCGCAGCAGAGCGCGGGCACGACGATGATATCCCCCTCAACCGGCTCCGCGGCGGGCAGGGAGGCCTCCGGCTCCGGTATGCCGAAGCGCGCGGGCTGCGTCCCGCCGGAAATGTCGGCAAAATCCATCTCCCCACCGCCCCGGGTTCTCGGGAGGCATACGCGCTTGCCGCTCCCCACCGCGGCGCGGATTATGGCCCAGGTCGAGACCTCGCGCCCCACTGAGGCGTATATGAAGAGCGTGGGGGCGGCGGTGTACTCCGGGAGCGAGAGGAGCCTCGCCGTTATTGCCTCGTCGCTCGAGGCGGCATATCCCGCGTCCAGCGCGGCTATCCTCGCGCGCACTTCGGCGCGGTAGGCGCGCTTATCCATTGAGCGCGGCCTTCACTATGCGGAAAATCTCCTCGTGCTTCTCGTCGACGTCGCGCTCGAGGCCGTCCTTCATGAAGTCCACGACGCGCCAGCCGTAGTGCGCGGCGGCGCGGCGGCCGGTGTCCAGGCAGAGCTGGAGGTATTCGGCGTCGTTCTCGTGTATGTCCCCGCCGGTGCCGTATTTCTCGCGCCTGTGGGCCATGCGCCGCTCGCTGGTGGCGAGGTCGACGTCGAGGAAAATGACGAGGTCGGGCCTGGGGAGGCCGAGCTTCACGTATTCGAGGTCATAGAGCCAGTCGAAGAAGGCCGGCTGCTCGGCCGCTGGCAGCTTCGCGCCCTGGTGGACGGCGTTGCTGGTCGTGTAGCGGTCGGAGAGCACCACGCCGCCATTTTGATAATACTCCCGCCAGTCGGTCATATACGAGGCGTAGCGGTCGACGGCGTAGAATATGCTCGCCGCGCAGGGGTTGACGTCCTCGGGCTTTCCGCCGAAGTCGCCGTTTAAGTACATCCGTATGAGCGCGGAGGACTCCTGGTCGTAGCGCGGGAAGACTATGCTGTGGTAGCCGAGCCGCTCCCGGTCGAAGCGGGCGCAGAGGCGGCGGTACTGGGCGCTCTTGCCCGAGCCGTCTATGCCCTCGAGGACTATCAGCTTGCCCATGTCATCCCCTCCCCTTCCGGGCCGCCTCCAGAACGAAGAGCGGCAGCTTCGCGACGCGCGTTATGCGCTTCGGCTCCTTTATGACGCGGTAGAGCCATTCGAGGCCGAGCCTCCGCCAGGTCTCCGGCGCGCGCTGCACGTTCCCGGCGAGGACGTCAAGGCTCCCGCCGAGGCCGGCCATGAGGCCGCAGCTTATTCTGCCCGCGTGCTCCGCCATCCAGAGCTCCTGCTTCGGCGAGCCGAGGCAGACCATGACGAAGTCCGGCGAGGCGGCGTTAATCTTATCGGCTATGGGCTTATCGTCCGTGAAGTACCCGTCGCTCGTCCCCGCTATTGCTATGCCGGGACAGGCCCCGCGCAGCTTCTCCGCCGCGGCTTCGGCCACACCGGGCTTCGCGCCGAAGAGGTAGACGCTCCCGCCCCTCTCCGCGAGGCGCGCCATGAGCGCCTGGGCGAAATCTATGCCGGGCACGCGGCCCTTCAGCGGCGTACGGAGCATCTGCGCCGCCTTTGTGATTCCGACGCCGTCCGCCAGCACCAGCGCGGCGTCCTTAAGCGCGGCGGCGAGGGAGGCGTTCTCCCTCGCTGCCATGACTATTTCCGGGTTGGGCGTGCAGGCGTAGGCCGCCCGCCGCTCTTCAATGAGGCCCAGCGCCCGCTCCACGGCCTCGTCCATCGTGAGGTCGTCGAACTCAACGCCGAGCACGTCTATGCGGTTCATACCTGCGAAAACACCTCGCCTATTTTCTCGTGGATAACAAGGTTCGCGTACCTGTCGTAGGGCGTGTCCGATAGGTTCACGAGCGCGAGCTTGTCCCCCTCGTAGTAGTTTATGAGCCCCGCCGCCGGGTAGACGCCCAGGCTCGTCCCGCCGACAATGAGCACGTCGGCGTCCCGGATGAAGCGCACCGCGCTTCTGAGCACGTTCTCGTCGAGCATCTCCTCGTAGAGGACGATGTCGGGCCGCACTATGCCGCCGCACTTCTCGCAGCGCGGGACGCCCTTGCAATGGTTCATTTTATCCGCCGGATAGGGCGCATGGCAGCGCGTGCAGTATGCGCGCAGTATGCTCCCGTGGAGCTCGAGGACGTTTTTGCTGCCCGCGGCCTGGTGGAGGCCGTCTATGTTCTGCGTGACGACCGCGCGGAGCTTCCCCTCGCGCTCGAGCCCGGCGAGGCGCAGGTGCGCCCGGTTCGGCTTCGCGCCGTCCACTACGAGCTTCGCGTGATGGAAGCGGTAGTATTCCTCGGGATTGCGCTCGAAGAAGGTGGCGGAGAGTATCGTCTCGGGCGGATAGTCCCACTGCTGGTTGTAGAGCCCGTCCACGCTGCGGAAATCGGGTATCCCGCTCTCCGTGGACACGCCCGCCCCGCCGAAGAAGACGATGTTGCCGCTCCCCGCTATCCACTCGCGCAG
>DVKN01000069.1 GCA_018716005.1 Candidatus Scatomorpha stercoravium | reverse complement strand
TCGCGAGAAGCGTCCTCATAAACGACGAGGTCATGCAGGCCATCGCCGACTGCACTCCCTTCGCCCCGCTGCACAACCCCGCCAACATCACCGGCATCAACGCCTGCGTCGATGTCATGGGCAAGGACGTGCCCCAGGTCGCCGTCTTCGACACCGCCTTCCACCAGACCATGCCCGCCAAGGCCTATATGTACGCCCTGCCCTACAACTATTATTCCGAGGACGGCGTGCGCCGCTACGGCTTCCACGGCACCTCTCACCGCTATGTCTCCGGCCGCTGCGCCGAGCTCATGGGCAAGCCCATTGAGGAGCTCAAGCTCATAAGCTGCCACATGGGCAACGGCTCGAGCATCTGCGCCATCAACGGCGGCAAGAGCGTCGACACCTCCATGGGCTTCACCCCGCTGGTCGGCCTGCCCATGGGCACCCGCGTCGGCGACATCGACCCGGGCGCGATGCAGTTCCTCATGAACAAGTACGGCTGGAACATCGACGAGACTCTGAACATCCTCAATAAGAAGTCCGGCGTCCTGGGCGTTTCCGGCGTCAGCAGCGACTTCCGCGACCTCGAGGCCGCCGCCGAGGAGGGCAACGAGCGCGCCAAGCTCGCCCTCGATATGTTCGACTACTCCGTCGCCAAGGTCGTCGGCAGCTACGCCGCCGCCATGAACGGCGTCGACGCCATTATCTTCACCGCCGGCGTCGGCGAGAACGCCCCCACCACCCGCGCTGGCATCTGCCAGTACCTCGGCTACCTCGGCGCGGAGCTCGACGAGGAGGCCAACGCCAAGCGCGGCGACGACCGCTGCATCTCCAAGGCCGGCAGCCGCGTCCAGCTCTGGGTCATCCCCACGAACGAGGAGCTCGTCATTGCCCGCGACACCCGCGACATCGTGAGCGCCCTCTAAAATCACCCCGCGCCTCCGGGCGCGAATACCGCAAAGCTCGAAGCGCCGCCCTCACGGGCGGCGCTTTTGCGTTCGTTTTATTCTTCCGCGGGCGGCAGGAGCGCGATGCGCTCCGTGAAGCCCCAGTCGGCGCCGAATTCGCCGTCGTATTCGCGCCAGCAGAGCAGCGGGCCGTAGACGCCCTGTATTACGGCCTGGACGTCCGAGCCGGGCGGCACGAGCTCGACGGCGGTGTTGTCCGCGAGGCGCAGCGCCGTGAGGCCGGCACCAGTCCCGGCGCAGCAGAGCCAGCCGTCGGCCAGATAAGGCTCGGAGTACATGCCCTCAAGGGCCGTGAGCCACTCCCCGGCGGCGAAGTCGTAGACGAGGATGTCCCCGCTCTCCACGTCGCGCGCCGCAAGGGCCCCTCCGGCGGCCGCGAGGTCGCAGAGCTCGCCGGGGGCCGGGAGCTCCTCCGTCACGCCGCCCGAGAGGTTATACATATAAACATGCCTGTCGCCGGAGTAATTTCCGACGTCGTAGTAAACGCAGTCCCCGTCGACGACCGCGCCGCCGAACGAGAGCTCGCCGTCGGCCGGTAGCCGCGCGACGACCTCCCTTCCGCCCACGTCGAGCCTGGTGCAGAAGATGGAGCTGACGGCCCGGCTGTGCTCTATGCCGCCGCCTATCCAGACGGCCCTGTCCCCGTCGCAGGACGGGAGGCCCGGGAAGGGCGCGTAGTCCGGGTGATCCGCCTCGCTGTCAATCCTGCGCCGCTCGCCGTCCGCGTCGACGACATACAGCGACCACTCGCCGCGCTCTGGGCTCAGGTCGTCCTCGAGGTAGAGGATGCGTCCCTCATGCCAGGCAACGCTGAAGGGGTATATGTCCCCGCGCTCGGGCGTAAGCTCGCAGACGAAGCGGTCGGCCTGTCCCTCGAGCGGCGCGAGGCGCACGCTGCGCGTACCCGGGTGGTAGTAAACGACGGCGTCGCCGCGCTCGTCCCAGCCGATTATTACGACCTCGTCCGGGCTGCCGGCGTAGTTCGGGAGCTCAAATATCTCCAGCCCCGCCTCCTCGGGTGAAACAACGGGCCTGTCCGCGGCGTCTATCTGTGAAAAGGCCGGCCTCGACGGCGTCTCCTCCGGCTCCTTAGTCTGCTCCGGGTCCGGGCCTGCTGTGTCGCAGCCGCTCAGAATCAAAAGCGCCGCGGCCGCGGCCGCGATTTTTCTCTTCATCCAACCCCTCTTTTCCCAGCCGGCTCAAAAAAGCCTTTTGATATAAAGACGCAGAAAATTGGCGAAAGTTTCAATAATTCTGCCCGGGACGTAAAATTTCCCCAGACGTTGAATTTGCCCGCCGGGCGCGCCGCGCGTATGTGCCGGATTCGACAAACTGCGGTTGCATTCGCGGCGAAGTTGTAGTATTATGGGGGCTGCTTAATCAAGGAGGCATCCGATGAAAAACTCCAACTGGAAGATTGCCGTCATCGTCGGCCTCGCCGCGCTCGCCGCGGCGCTGGGCGCGGTGGCGCTGATAGTCGGCGGGCGGGACCGGGACCCCTCCGACACCCTGCCGGACATAATAGCCCCCAGCGTAGCCCCGCACACCGCCGCCCCCCTGCCGACGCCCACGCCGACGCCCGTGCCGACAGAGAAGCCCGCGCCGGAGCGCGTCACCTTCGTCGGCGACTCCATCATGGTCGCCGCGGAGAGCGAGCTCACGCGCCTCATCCCGAACATCGTCGTCGACGCCAAGGTCGGCCGGCAGCTCGTCGAGGCGATGAGCATACTCCGCCGCCTCGAGAGCGAGGGGCGGCTGTACGAGACGGTCGTAATCGGCCTCGGCTCCAACCTCCCCTTCACCGTCGAGGAGGGCAGCGAGGTGCTCGATTTCCTCGGCGACCGGACGATTTACTGGGTCAACACCTACGGCCGCTATCTCGAGTGGCAGGACGAGGTGAACGCCACCATCGCCGAGCTCGCTGAGCTGTACGACAACGTCACCGTTATCGACTGGAGCTCCGTCGCGCCCGAGCACCCCGGCTGGATACGCAGCGACGACGGCATCCACCTCACCGGCGACGGCACGACCGGCTACGCCGAATTCGTCGCCGGCGAAATAGGCATAGACCTCCCCGAGGAGGAGGAAGACGCTGCATAAAGCGAAGCCGCCCGGCCATGGCCGGGCGGCTCTCATATTATCCGTATTATTCACCGGAGGAGGGCGCTCCGGGGGCGCGGCCCCTGCCTCCGCGGCGGCCGCGATGGGTGCGGCGCGGCTTGTCGCCGTTCGGCTGCTGGCGCTGCGGCTTTTCGCCGTCCCTGGCGCGCGGCGCGCCCTGCTGCCTCGGCTGGGCGTTCTCGCGCGGGGGCCTCTGGCCCTGCTCGCGGGGCTTGTTCCCGTTCCGGCGGGGCTGGCCGCTCTTGCGGCGGACGCTCGCCTGGCGGGCGGAGGGCTGCTCCTCGCGGCGCGGCTCCGCGGCAAAGCCGTCGAAGGGCTCGTCCCCGGCCGCCGCCTCCTCGCCCTCGGCGCGCTCGGGCGCCGGTCGCGGCTTGAGCACGTGGGGCGGCTCCTCGCCGTTGCGCGGCCTGCCGCCGGGCACGGCGGCGACCTCGTCGCCCGTATAGCTCTTTATGACCGCCTCGCCCTCGCCGTCGAGCTTCACCTTGACGGTGCCGCGCAGGAGGTTCACCTGCACGACGGAGCCGAAGCCCGCCGGCGTCTCGACGAAGGCGCCCATCTTGGGCACGGCCTTCACGAGACTCTCGTAGGCTTCCTCCTCATAGCGCAGGCAGCACATGAGCCTGCCGCACACGCCGGAAATCTTCTGCGGGTTCAGCGAAAGGGACTGCGTCTTCGCCATCTTCGTGCTGACGGGCTGGAAATCCGTCAGGAACTGGCTGCAGCAGAAGGGCCGGCCGCACATTCCCAGGCCGCCGAGCATCTTCGCCTCGTCGCGCACGCCTATCTGCCTGAGCTCTATGCGGCTGCGGAAGACGCCGGCCAGGTCCTTCACGAGCTCGCGGAAGTCGACGCGGCCGTCGCTCGTAAAGTAGAAGGTTATCTTGTTGCCCTCGAAGCTGCACTCCACGTCCACGAGCTTCATGTCGAGCCCGTGCTGGGCCACCTTCTCGCGGCAGATGCCCAGCGCCTCGCGCTCGCGCTTGGCGTTTATGGCCTGAACGCGGCGGTCGTTCTCGGTCGCGATGCGCACGACGGGGCGGATGGGCGGGACGACCTTCTCGTTCGAGACATAGTGGTTCCCCGCGACGCAGCGGGCGTATTCGAGGCCCTTGCTCGTCTCAACTATCACGTCGTCGCCGGGCACGGCGGTTATGCCGTTGGCGTCAAAATAATACGCCTTGCCGCGGCCCTTGAATTTTACGCTTATGACCTCGGTCACATTGCTCTCTTCTGTCAATTCGTTACCTCATTTCTATGCCGTCTACGGCTATGAGCCCCATTACGCTCCTGACGCTCACGTTGCGGCGCAGATAATCGCAGCAGCGGGAAAAGAGCGCGTCCAGATACGCGCAGCGGCCCCGCTCGAGCTTAATCCCGCCCCGCTCGCGCAGCACGTCGGCCAGCGCCTCGCGCGCCGAGCGCAGCATCGCCTCGCAGCGGCGGGAGTCCATGCCCTCGTTCGCCGTGCACCACTCGAGCAGCGCCGTCGGCGAGCCCTTCGCGATGACGTCCAGCAGCGCCGAGGCGTCGGCCGCGGCCTCCTCGCCCTCGGCGGCGTCCGCGTTCACGCGGAGCGTCTCGCAGCGGGAGCGGACGGTGGCGAGCAGCAGAGCCGGGTTCGCGGCCGCGAGGATAAAGGACACCCGCTCCGGCGGCTCCTCGAGCAGCTTCAGGAAGGCGTTCTGCGCCTGGGGGTTCATGGTGTCCGCGTCCTCCACGATATACGCCTTCGCGCGGCCCTCGTTGGGCATGACGGGCGCGTTCTCCGCGACGGAGCGTATGACGTCGACGCCTATCTCGCGCTTGCGGCGGCCCTGTGAATCGAGCTCCGCCGTCACGCGGACGACGTCCGGGTGTATGCCCGCGAGGGTCTTGCGGCAGGCGCGGCAGACGCCGCAGGGGCGCGCGCCGTCCTCCCGCTCGCAGAGCATGGCCGCCGCCAGCCTCGCGGCGTATTCCATGCGCTCCGCCTCGTTCGGCGAAGCGACGATGTAAGCGTGGGCGAGCCGTGTCCCGCCCGGTATTACGAGCTTTTCCATAAAAGTTATTATAACACGCCCCGGCTCCGCTTTCAACCACAGACTTTATCACGGGAGATAACGAATAACGAGCGGGGACACGGCGCGCCGGCGGGCGGCCGCGTCCCCTTTTCCAGTTTTAGTCCGCTTTCTTGAAAACAAGGATCGCTTTTGCGGCGGGAGTAACCGACATTGTCGCCAGCTCATATCCCTCCTGCAGCATTTCATTCGCTTTTTCTTCTATTTTTTCCGCCATATTGTCCGCTTTCGGTGAGTATTCAATCACAACTGCTTTATACATTTTTCTTCGCCTCCGCTGCCGGTTTTAAATTTGCCGCTCCGTCGGAGCCGCTGAAATTATATCACGCAATGCAGGGCTCTTCAAGGGTCCCCGCCCCGCGCCGCGAAAAACGCCCGGCTCCCTCGGGAGCCGGGCGTTTTGGCTCTATAAGGGCTTATTTCTCAAATACGTCCCCGGCCCTCACGAGGATGGCGGCGAGCTCGCAGCGCAGGCAGCTCGCGGCGGGGGCGAATGCGCCGCCCTCGCGGCCGGTAATCAGGCCCTTGTCCCCCGCCCAGCCGGCGGCTTCGCGGGCCCACTCGCTTATCTCCGCGCCGTCGGAGAAGCCCTCATAGGAGCCCTCGTGCCCGGTGTCCGCCCCGGCGAGGGAGGCGTAGCGGTAGAGCATCGAGGCGAGCTGCTCGCGCGTGACGGCCGCGTCGGGCGAGAAGGTGTTGTCGCCGGTGCCGTTCACGATGCCGTTCATGCGCGCCCAGTACACGGCGCGGGCGTACCAGCTCCCGGCGTCCACGTCGGCGTAGGGATAGCCCCAGTTTGCGTCCGGCAGCTCGGGCTCGCCGGCGAGGCGGTAGATTATCGTGACCGCCATGGCGCGCGTGACGCCGCCGTAGGGGTCGAAGGCCGTCTCGCTGACGCCGTCCATGAGCCCCGAGGTGTAGACGGCGTAGACGTCGTCGTAGAACCAGGCCCCGGCCTCGACGTCGGAGAAGCTCAGCCTCGCGCGGACGTCGGCCTCCACGCTCTGCGCGGCGTCGGCGGTCACGGTTACGTTCTTCGCGGCGGTGTACCAGCCCTCGCCGGAGAAGGTGAAGGTGTAGCTCCCCGGCGCGAGCATATATTCGCCGCGGGAGCCCTCGCTCACATATTCGCGCCCGGCGGTGTCCGTGACCCTGATATCCAGCCCGTGGGGCGCGCCGGTGACGCGCACGAGGCTGCGGGCGCTGTTCACGACGGTGACGGCGTTGACCTTGCCGGAATTATAGAGAATGCCGTAGTTCTCTATCGTCTCACCGAAGCTCGCGCCCTCGCGTATATAGACCGTGACGCCCGGGCGTATCGCCGCGACGGCGTCGTTGTCCCCGCCGCGCAGGCCCCAGACGCTGTCGCCGCTGACGGCCTTGTTCACGGCCTCGGCGAGGCTGGAGCAGAACTCATAGCCCTGCGCCGAGCGCAGCAGGGCCGCGAAGGGGTATTCGGCCTCGAAATCGCCCCCGGGCGCGAAATCCGCGTCCTCATAGGCCGCCGAGGCGTCGAAGCGGTGGAAGAAGGCCCGCTGTTCGCCGTCGTATTTGCACAGGGCGTAGACGGCCGGCTCGAGCGAATCAGCCGAGAGGACGCCGTTGCCGTTCACGCCGGCGAAGGAGAGGGCGCAGAGCGTGTCGAACACGGAGCCCGATACCCTAATCTTGCAGCTGCGGCAGTCGGGGTACACGGCCGCGCCATAGCGCCAGCCGGTGAAGGTGCAGCCGCTTATGTTGAGGACGCGGCCCCGGCCCGATACGAGCGCGGCGGCGCACTCCTGCCCTTCGACGGCCGTGAATCTTATGCCCGAGAGCGTCACCTCGCCCGCGGCGCCCGTGCCGGCGAGGTCGTATACGACGGCCCCGCGGAACTCGACCTGCGCGCCGGCGGCCGCCGCGAGGCTCACGGGCTTCGTGAGCGTGAAAACGCCGCCCTCCGGCTCGTATACGCCCCCGGCGAGCTCGACGATGTCCCCCGGCTCCGCGGCCTCGACGGCGGCGGCGAGCGTGTCCATGCCGGCGGCGGGCTCAGCGTCCCCGTCCGCCAGCGCACCGGCGGCGAGCGAGAGCAGCAGCGTCAGCGCGAGCAGAGCGCTCGTGACTTTCTTCATGTGCGATACCTCCCCGCAGCTATTTATGTTTCAGACGATTAAATCGCGCCCATTGTTCCCATATCCTATGTATAAAAAGAGGAGCCGCGCGGGGCGGCTCCTCTCCGGTTAAGTCCGGGGTATCAGTCGTAGTACTCGATGAAGCGCATGAGCATGGTCGCGAGCTGGGCGCGGGTGGCGCTGCCGTTCGGGCTCAGGACGCCCGCGGCCGTGCCGTTCACGACGCCGGAGCCGCAGGCCCACTGCATGGCGCTCATGGCGTACTCAGCGACGCCGGCGACGTCGGTGTAGCTGAGGATGTTGGTGTTCTCGCCGATGCTGACGTCGTAGCCCTTATACTGCGCGTAGCGGTAGAGCATCGCGGCCAGCTCCTGACGGGAGACGGCGGCGTTCGGGTCGAAGACGGTCGCGCTGCGGCCCTCGACGACGCCGTTATCGGTCGCCCACTTCACGGCGTCGGCGTACCACGCGGCGGCGGAGACGTCGGTGAAGGCGCTCGTGCCGCTGACGGAGGGACTGCCGGCCATGCGGTAGAGTATCTCGACGACCATCGCGCGGTTGGTGGCGGTGTCGGGCGCGAAGCGGGTGGTGCTCACGCCGTCCATCAGCTCGTTGAGGTAGACGTAGTTCACGGCCTCGTAGAACCAGTCGCTCAGGGAGACGTCGGTGAAGGGCAGGGTCGTGCGGACGAAGCTGCCGTCCACGGTCACGCGGACGCCCGGCATCTCGAAGCGGTAGTAGTTCTCACGCACGCGCTCGAGCTTGAGCTCGGAGCCGTTCGGGCGGGTGACCGTCAGCTCCTCGAGCGCATAGCCGAGGTTGGGCTCGACGGTTATGTAAACCCACTCGCCCTCCTTGGCGTAGGTGGTGTCGGCCTCGAGGCTGCCGCCGGACGTAGTCTCGACCCAGACGCGGTACTCGGTGTCGTCCTCAAGGCGCACGCTGAAGCTCACGGCGCTCTGGTCGACCTCGAACCAGCCGGAATCGCTGACGTAGCCGTCCTCGCTGACCTCGTAGTAGTACCAGCCGTCGGTCAGCCAGTACTCGCCGTTGCGGCCGTCGTCCTCGACCCAGTTGTGCCACTTATCCCAGCGCCAATCCCAGTCGCCGTGCCAGCGGTCGGAGCGGTGCCACACGGTGACCTCCGCGCCGGAGGGTACGGTGTCGATGTCGACGTAGCTGAAGAGCGTGCCGACAGTGGTGTCAACATCGCCGGAGACCTTGCCGTAGTTGTAGACGACGCCGTTAATTTTCAGAGTGCCCTTGACGGTCAGCGTGACGCCGGAGCTTATGTAGAGCTTAACGCCGGTCGGAATGATGCCGGAACCAATCGTATCGCTCTTGAGAAGCTTAATGGTGCCGCTGCTGTTGGCGTCGAGCGCGTCCGCAAGGCTGTTGTAGTAATTGCCGCCGGCATAGGCGACGTAGTACTCGCTGACGTCGTCGGTCCAGACAGAGCCTTTGTCCTTCTTGACCTCATGGAGGCCGGGCGCGGTGACATCAGCGCCGTTCCAGGCCCAGATGTAGTCGATGCCGCAGGAGCTGTCCATCTTGAAGCTCGCGCCGGACTCCACAACGACGTCATAGCCGCTGGTGCGGACGGAGACGTTGTCGGCGACGGTCTTGCCGCTATCAACCTTGATCTGGCCGTAGACGGTGAGGTTTTCGAGCTTCACATTGCCCTTGGTGGTGACGTCGCCGCTGAACGCGCCGCCCCAGCGATAGGAGCCGGTCACGGTGACGTCTTCGAGGGTGACGTCTTCATAGACGGTGCCGGTGAGGGTAACGGTGCCGTCTGTGCCGGCCGCCTTAAGGGCCTCGCCGAAATCCCAGTACCACTGGCCGCCGACATAGGCGACGGGTTTGTGTTCGCCCCACCAGCCGTCATGCCAGCCATCGTGCCAGCCGCCGTGCCAGTAGTCGTCCTCGCCGAACCAGCGTTCGACAACCCATTCGGGGGCGTCGTCGGTCAGCTCGACATAGGGGATGCCGTTATAGTACCAGGCGTTCATGGCCTCGTCATAGGACCAGTTGTCCCTGTTATACCAGCTGCTGGACGCCGCCTCGGTTTCGGGGGCGGCCTCATCCGCCAGGGCAGCCATGGGCACCATAGCCGCTATAAGGCAGAGGGACAGGAGTACCGCTATAAGTTTTTTCATTTTACAAATACCTCCTTATTAGTTGTTGTCCCGTATATGGGACGAGATGTATGCGTTTTTGTTCCGACG
>DVKN01000068.1 GCA_018716005.1 Candidatus Scatomorpha stercoravium | reverse complement strand
GCCTCGCTGGCGTTGCAGGGCATGTTGGTGGAGAGGAAGGCCTTGCCTATGAGCGGGAAGTCGTCGTTGAAGGTGACGCCCGTCTCCGCCGCGCAGCGGGAGCAGACGTCGGCGGCGAGGCCGAAGCTCTCGGCCACGTCGATGTAGAAGGGCTCGAGCTGCTGGTCGATGTCGCAGATGATGAACTCGGGCAGGGTCTGGAGCGGTATCGGGATGAGGTTCGGGAAGCCGGTCATGAAGAGCGGCGGGAGCACCTCGTCCATGGGCACCATCCTGTCGCTCAGCGGGCCGCCGCCGAGACGGCGGTCGTTCGCGAGGACGAGGGCTATCTTCTTCGTCAGGCTCTGCACTATGGCGTGCATATGCAGGTGGGCTATCTTCAGCGAGGGGCCGCGGTAGCCCTCGAAGAGGCGGTCGATGAAGGCGAAGGTGCCGAGGTAGGAGCCCATCCAGCGGTACTCCCACATGCCCTTGAGGACGGGCAGCGGGGCGCTCGCGACCATGAGGCCCATGCTCTTGAGGTTGTTGAGCCAGGCGAGATAGTCGGCGAAGGTGTCGTGCACGCCGCGCCACTCGCGGTATTTCGCTATGCCGGTCTTGTCATGGTAGCGGCTGCGCAGGCCGCCCTTGCCGTTCTCGGCCTGCCACAGGGGGTCGAACTTCTGCAGCTTCTTATCAATGAAAGCGGTGATGGGGTTTTTCATCGGCTTGCCTCCTTTGCCTGGATATGCTTAATCTCCAGGCTCTCGACGAAGGCCTGGAAGCGCGTGCGGAGCTGGCCGATGCTGCCGAGGGCGTATTCCTTCTCTATGGTGCAGCAGGGCACGCCCAGCTCGTTTTGCAGCACGTGCGAGGCCAGGACCTTCTCGTAGCTCCAGAACTCGCAGAACTTCATGCTCTCGTAGACGACGCCGTCCGCGCGGAACTCGTCGACGAGGCGCCTGAGCTCGGTGTGGCGCTGGTCAATCTTGTCGCCGGACATGAACCGCGCGCACTGGTTCCAATGCAGATAGTGCCTCGCGATGGCGTCGAAGGCGCTCTCGCCCTCGGCTATCTCTATCCGCTCGCGGCTCGGGAAGCTGCCGAAGCAGTAGCGGTCGGCGACGACCATGGCGCCGCAGCTCTCGACGAGCTTCGTGAAGTCGGGGTCGTCTATCTCGCTGCCGGCGAGGATAATCCTGGCGCGGTAGGGGAACTGCGGCTCGGGCTCGCGGTTCCTTATCTCCTCGAGCGTCTCCTTGAGGTAGGGCAGGATAAGATAGTGCGGGCAGGCCTGGCTCACGAGCTGTATCACATGGAACTCGTAGCCGGTTATCGGCGGGTTCGGCAGCTTGCGGAAATTGCCTATCTCGGTGACCACGTCGCAGAGCTCGTTGAAGTCCTCGACGGCCTTCCTCATGGCCTCCTCGGAGACGTCGACGCCCAGCTTGTCGCGCAGGGGCTCGACTACCTTGATAGTGAGCTGGGCCTTATAGTAGTCGAGGCTGGTCTGGTCCCCCTTCATGGGCGGGTCCATGATGGTGACGAAGAACTTGTCGTTCTTCACGGGATTGAGCAGGAAGAAGTGCTCCTGCATACGCTCCATGGCCGCGCAGCTCTCCGCGCCGAAGAGGGCGCTGAGATAGTTGTACCCGCCCTCTATGGCGCGCTCGAGGATGCTGCGCACATAGGGACAGTTGCGGTTGGTCATGTAATAGGTTGCGATGTCGGGCGAGGTGCAGCGCGGCGCGCGCAGGCGGCTCGAGAAGCACCCCGGCAGGTTGAGCAGCACCTCGGGCACATAGTAGCAGTTGTAGCCCAGGCCCAGCTTCCCCTCGTCCACGGCCCTGGTCACCAGCTCGTTCTGCGCCTCCTGCAGGAGATTCTCGAAGTAAATCAGATGCTTCAGGTCTTTCATGTTTAGCCCCCTTGCCGGGTGTCCGCCCCGGCTTTATTACTTGAGATTTGCACAAGTTGCCTCAGGTATGTATAGAAATTATAGTATAGAATGACCACTTTGTCAAACTATTTGCGAACGGATTTGGTGGTTCTGGTCTTACCATGCGGATATGGCGAAGCCGCCCCGGCTTAGGGCCGGGGCGGCTCTTGAAAATGGCGTTATTTTACGCCGTAGAGGAGCTCGCCGTAGGTGGGGATGGGCCAGGCGTCGTCGGCCGTGACCGTCTCCATATCGTCGCAGGCGGCGCGCAGCGCGCCCATGACGGGCAGCACCCTGTCGTGCAGATGGAAGCTCTTGTCCGTGAGATCCTTTATGCCTTCGGCGGCGACGAGGGCGTCCTCGAGCTCGCCGCAGAGGGAGTAGGCCGCGTCCATGAGCTGGGTGAGGTAGCTGAGCGTCGAGCACTCGTACCTGGGCCTGCGCTCGGGCATTATGGCCCGCTGGGCCTGGGCGCTCTCGGCGAGGCTGCGGATAAAGCCGCTGACGGCGGGGAGTATCTCGCGGCGGGCCATGGTGAGGGCGGTCTTGCCCTCGATGGTGACGAGCTTGCAGTACTCCTCCTGGAAAACCTCCTGCCTCGCGCGCAGCTCGCTTATGGAGAAGACGCCGTGGCGGGTGAAGAGCTCGACGTTGGCGCGGTCGGTGATGTGGGGCAGGGCCTCGGGCGTGCTCTTGAGGTTGTGCAGCCCGCGGCGGGCGGCCTCCTCGACCCAGCCGGGGTCATAGCCGTTGCCGTTGAAGATTACGCGGCTGTGCTCGTGGACGACGCGGCGTATGAGCGCGTGGAGGGCGGCGTTGAAGTCCTCCGCCTCCTCGAGCTCGTCGGCGAACTGCCTGAGCTCCTCGGCGACCGAGGTGTTGAGGGCGATGTTGCACGAGGAGATGCTCGCCGAGCTGCCCGGCATACGGAACTCGAACTTCGCGCCCGTATAGGCGAAGGGCGAGGTGCGGTTGCGGTCCGTCGTGTCCTTGGGGAAGGGCGGCAGGGCGTGGACGCCGACCTTGAAGAGGGTCTTCTCCTTCTGGCCGACGGGCGTGTCGCTCTCGATGGCGGCCAGTATCTCGGTGAGCTCGTCGCCGAGGAACATGCTGATGATTGCCGGGGGCGCTTCCGCGGCGCCGAGGCGGTGGTCGTTGCCCGCGCGCGCGACGGAGACGCGCAGCACGTCCTGATAGTCGTCCGCGGCCTTTATCACGGCGCAGAGGAAGAGCAGGAACTGCGCGTTCTCGCCCGGGGTCTCGCCGGGGTCGAAGACGTTGATGCCGGTGTCGGTCTGCATGGACCAGTTGTTGTGCTTGCCGGAGCCGTTTACGCCGGCGAAGGGCTTCTCATGCAGCAGGCAGACGAGGCCGTGGCGCTTCGCGGCCTTCTGCATGACGTCCATGACGAGCTGGTTGTGGTCGGCGGCGATGTTGGCCGTGTTGTACACGCAAGCGAGCTCGTGCTGGGCGGGGGCGGCCTCGTTGTGCTCGGTCTTGGCGCAGACGCCGAGCCGCCAGAGCTCGTCGTTGATGTCGCGCATGAAGGCGGCGACGCGGGGCTTGACCGTGCCGAAGTAGTGGTCGTCCATCTCCTGGCCCTTGGGCGGGCGGGCGCCGAAGAGGGTGCGCCCGGTGTATATGAGGTCGGCGCGGCGCTCGTACATATCTCGCTCGACGAGGAAGTACTCCTGCTCCGCGCCCACCATGGGCAGCACGGTCTTGACGTCCGTGTGGCCGAAGAGCTTGAGCACGCGCACGGCCTGCTTGCTCAGGGCCTCCATGCTGCGCAGCAGGGGCGTCTTCTGGTCGAGCGCCTCGCCGCCGTAGGAGCAGAAGGCGGTGGGTATATAGAGCACGCCGTCGCGGATGAAGGCGTAGCTGGTGGGATCCCAGGCAGTGTAGCCGCGGGCCTCAAAGGTGGCGCGCAGGCCGCCGGAGGGGAAGCTGGAGGCGTCGGGCTCGCCGTGTATGAGCTCCTTGCCGGAGAACTCCATGAGCACGCCGCCGTGGCCGTCGGGCTTTATGAAGCTGTCGTGCTTCTCGGCCGTGACGCCCGTCATGGGCTGGAACCAGTGCGTGAAGTGCGTGGCCCCGTTCTCGAGCGCCCAGTCGCGCATGGCGGAGGCGACTACCTCAGCCGTATCGGGCTGCAGGCGCCGGCCGCCCTTCATCGTGCGCAGCACGGCCGCGTAGGTCTCCGCGGGCAGGCGCGAACGCATGACCTCGTCGGAGAACACCATGGTGCCAAATATGTCCTGTACAGCTGCCATAGTCATACCGCCTCTCGTAATTTAGGGCTGATTTTATCCCGCCAGACAGCTTATACTAAATTAAGGCGCTAGTCAAGTTTTTCGGCGCTTCGCGGCGTGAGAAATGCCCGGCGCGCAGCGCTGCGGTTTTTGGAGGTTTTATATAGCGTCCGCGGCCCCCGGCGCGCCGTTTGCGCTTGCATTGCGGCGGCGGACGTGATATATTATTGCATCATTACCGGGCACGGCTCAAGGAGGAGGTCCATTATGAGGGATTACGCGGTTGAATTTGAGCGTCGCGTGGAGTTTATCCGCGCACAGCTGGCGGCCTCGCGCTGCACGGGGATAGTATTCGGGAACTCCGGCGGCAAGGACTCGGCCCTCGTGGGCATACTCTGCAAGGCCGCCTGCGAAAACACGCTCGGCCTCATCATGCCCTGCGCGAGCCGCCGCAACTACGGCCTCGACCGCGACGACGGCATGGAGGTCGCGGAGAAGTTCAATATAGAGACGCGCGTCGTCGACCTCACGCCCGTGCGCGAGGCCGAGCTCGCCGCCCTCGAGGGCGTGACGGAGCTCACGGACATGGCCGTCGCCAACATAGCGCCGCGCCTGCGCATGACGACGCTCTACGCCGTCGCCCACGCCGAGAACCGCCTCGTCGCCGGCACCGGCAACGCGAGCGAGGCCTACGTCGGCTACTTCACCAAATGGGGCGACGGCGCGCACGACTTCAACCCGATTGCCGACCTCAGCGTCGGGGAGATATACGAATTCCTCGAATACCTGGACGCCCCGCGTTCAATCATCGAGAAGGCCCCCAGCGCCGGCCTCTTCGAGGGCCAGACCGACGAGAAGGAGATGGGCATCACCTACGCCGCGATAGACGCCTATATGGCCGGCCGGCCCGTCAGCGAGCACGACCGCGGGATAATCGAGCGGATGCACCGCGCGAGCGAGCACAAGCGCCGCGGCATCGCCCGCTACGGCGAGTAACCGAGAGCGCAAACTTTTTCCGCCGGGCCGCCCGGCGGAAAAAGTTTGCTTTAAAGCAAAAAGCATCTTGACAAACCGCGCCGAAGCTGGTATTATAGTCGTCGCCGGTAATTGCGCTGGTATAGCTCAGTCGGTAGAGCAGCTGATTTGTAATCAGCAGGTCGGGGGTTCGAGTCCGTCTACCAGCTCCACCAACGAGGCCCAATTGAATATGGGGGTGTTCCCGAGTGGCCAAAGGGGACAGACTGTAAATCTGCTGGCAATGCCTACGGTGGTTCGAATCCACCCGCCCCCACCAGAAAAAAGCCTGTGAAAACATTGATTTCCGGGCTTTTTTCTTTTTCCGGGTACACGCCGTACACTAGGGAATATCGCCTTTTATCAATAAAATGATGTCAGCGATGATGTCAAAAATCGAGGGGCCGCCGCTCGCGCCCCTCGATTTTTCATAAGCTTTTATCTCATTCCCGCCAGCGTGTCGGCTTTATCGAGATCCAGCCAATAGTATTTCTCCCTCTTTACGAACTGCGAGCGCAAAAGCCCGGCATTTTCTATCGGAGTAAGCAGCTTCTTCATGGTTGCAAAGCTTATGCCGAGTTCTCCTTCCAAATCGCCGGTGCTTATGCCAACGTCGCTGAAAAGAGCGGCCTGAATCAGCAGGCTGTAGAGCCGCCTCATCCTTTTGCCGCTCCCGCTTTCGGGATAAGAGCTTATGGCGCGCTCGTAGTAATCCCAGCTTTCGAGCTTTTCAACGAGAGACGACTTGAGCTCTGCCGCCGAGTCCTCGAGCATATCCAGCATCATTATCAAAAACGGCGTCAGGTCCCCCCTGTTTCTCTTGTCATTGCAGATATCGAAGGCCCTGTAGTATTTGCCGATGTTTTCCTTTATTGTCCCGGAAATCCTGTATGCGAGCAGCGTCTCAAGGTTTTCCGCGATGCCGCAGCTGAGGATAAACCGGCCGAGCCTGCCGTTGCCGTCATAAAATGGATGAATATATTCCAGCAGATAATGAAATATACACATTCTGTAGAGCGGGTCGACTCCATTGTCGTTGAGGAAGGCCAGCGCTTTCTCTACTCCGTCAATTATGGCGCTCTCCGGATATGCGCCTCTGTGCTTGACCCTATCGGACGCGGTTTTAATCTCGGTCATATCCTTCCTGAAAAGCTCGCCGTCCGGCCTGTTTTTAGGATTATCTTTGACCACTTCCGGCAGTACAATCTCATCGTACAGCGCTCTCAGCTCCCGCGCCGTACCCAGCCTGACTTCTTCGCCGCCCATAAGCCTTGAATACTTTAATACCAGGCCGTAGAATTTCCCCGCCTTGCCCTTTTGGGCCGATTGCTTCCCAAGCTCCTCGAGCCGGTCGCCTATTTCTCTGCGACTGCTGTGGACACCCTCTATATTATTTGTAATCACGATTTCATCGACCAAGCACTTCCGCGCATATTGCAGGGCCGCCGCGCCCGGCAGGCTGCGCGTCAGATCGCATATTTGCTTATCGAGGCGTAGGATGGACAGCGCCCTGGCCGTCACCTCTGGGCACTGTACAAAGAAGGCCTGATATCCGGCGACTTGGAGGTCCAGCTTCTCAGCATATTCCGAGCAAAAGTGCTCGCGGTAAACGGCCTCTATATCGCCGCCCTTTGAATATGAAAGCTCCCTCAGGCTCTTATAGCTCACGGCGCTTCCTCCCTCCTTCGATTTTTAATCGTCATGTCATCATAGCATATAACGATTTTAAATTCAAGCTAAATTTCAATTGTTATATTGTATTCCCGGAATCATATTAAAATACTCACGGATTTTAAAATATTCATATGCCTTTTGCCTCCCCCCTCTCAATCCTTCCTTTGATTCAGCTCTTTACTGTAGTCAATTTTGCCAATATTGCTGAAATCGGGCCGCGCCTCTTGCATTGGGGCGCGATTTCGTTTATTATAATGGTAGGCGTCAGTCAAAACACACAATAGAAGTTTGGTAAAAGTGAGGTTTTTGCAAATGTTGACTAATGAGTATCTCAAGCGTGTGTATGAGACGGTCCTCACCCGCAACCCCGGCGAGAGCGAGTTCCATCAGGCGGTGCTGGAGGTTCTGGAGAGCCTCGAGCCCGTGGTCGAGAACCATCCCGAGTATGAGAAAAACGGCATCATGGAGCGCTTTGTCGAGCCCGAGCGCTTTATCCAGTTCTCCGTCCCCTGGGTGGACGACAACGGCAATGTCCGCGTCAACCGCGGCTTCCGCGTCCAGTTCAACAGCGCGATAGGCCCCTACAAGGGCGGCCTCCGCTTCCATCCGAGCGTCACCGCGTCCGTCATCAAGTTCCTCGGCTTCGAGCAGGTGCTCAAGAACTCCCTCACCACCCTCCCCATGGGCGGCGGCAAGGGCGGCAGCGACTTCGACCCGAAGGGCAAGAGCGACGGCGAGGTCATGCGCTTCTGCCAGAGCTTCATGAACGAGCTCTATAAGCACATCGGCCAGTTCACGGACGTCCCCGCCGGCGACATCGGCGTCGGCGCGCGCGAAGTCGGCTATCTCTTCGGCCAGTACAGGCGCCTCACCGGCACCTTCCAGGGCGGCACGATAACCGGCAAGGGCATCCCCTTCGGCGGCTCCCTCGCCCGCACCCAGGCCACCGGCTACGGCCTGTGCTACTTCGCCGAGGAGGCCCTCAAGTGCATGAGGAACGACTCCTTCGCGGGAAAAACCGTCGTCGTCTCCGGCAGCGGCAACGTCGCCACCTACGCCGCCGAGAAGGCCACGCAGCTGGGCGGCAAGGTCGTCGCGATGTGCGACTCCAACGGCTACATCTACGACGCGAACGGCGTTGACCTGAAGAAGATTATCGATATCAAGCAGCGCCGCCGCGCCCGCATCAAGGTCTACGCCGACGAGGTCCCCGGAAGCGAGTACCACGAGGGCTGCCATGGCATCTGGGGCGTGAAGTGCGACATCGCCCTGCCCTGCGCCACGCAGAACG
>DVKN01000067.1 GCA_018716005.1 Candidatus Scatomorpha stercoravium | reverse complement strand
GCGAGCTGCTCGCCGCTTATCCGGATGCGGCCGCATCCGACCCCGCCCCCTGGGGCGCGGACGAGGCCTACAGCGTCGGCGAAGGCCGCTGGCTGCTGTTCTACGCGGAGAGCGCCGTGCTCTTTGAATTTGACGCCGCGCCGGACAAGGCGCAGTACGAGGCCGTGCGGGCGGCCTTCACGGAGGTGGACTGATATGGCCGGCAGGATAACCCGCCCCGCCGCCGCGGATATTTACGACCGGGATAGCATAACCCGCGCGCTCGGACGCATGGCCGCGCGGGGCCGGATGCTGGAGAATATGGGCGTTTATTTCTGGACGTACCGGAGATGCGAGCCCGTCCGGGCGCATTTCGCCTGCGTCTATGTCACCGACGAGTGGGCCGCGGGGCCGGATGACGAGCAGCGCGCCCTCGCCGGGCACGACGGCTGGGAATTCGTCTGCACGCAGGGCTTCATGCACGTCTACGTGAACTTCCGCGCGCGCTCGGAGCCCATGCACACCGACCCGGAGGTCGAGCGGAGGGCGATAGAGGAGTCGGCGCTCGCCGGGCCGCTGCCCGCTCTGTGGCTTTTGCTGGCCTGCGCTGCGGCGGGCTGGATTGTCTCCCTCGCCCGCTTCCTCACGGACGCCGCCGGCTTCCTGGCCGACTGGGTCGAGGCCGTCAACTTCCTTGCCTTCACGCTCCTGCTCCCCGTCGGGGCCGCGCGGCTCGCCCTGTATCATGTCCGCAAGCGCCGCAGCGTGCGCATTCCGCGCGCCATCTTCCACCTGCGCCGGGTCTTCTCCGCGGCCGCGGTGCTCTGGTTCGGCTATGTGCTCCTGACGCGCAATGAGGCTCGCACGTTTTCCCTGCAATATTCCGAAATTCTGCTGTTCTTCGCCGGCTTCCCGGCCGTGCTGGCGGGGCAGCTCCGAAGGCGGGGGATAAGCGGCCGCCGCGCCGCTGAGATTTGCTGGTGGGCGTTCATTATTGCCCCCCTCGCCCTGTCCTTCCTGACCGGCGGGCTGAAATTCCTGCGCGGCGCCCCGGAAACCGAGCCGCTGGGGCCCGGCGAGGCGCCCTTCACGCTGGAGGACCTCGGCATGGGCGAGGCCGCGTCGGTGCTTCATGAGTACGAGTCGAGCCCGCTGGTGACCGTCTTCAGCCTGCGCACCTATGCGCCGGACATGGAGCTCCGGCTCATCATCCCGCGCACGGAGGGCCTCGGCGGCCTCTTCGAGCGGCAGATAATAAAGGCCGAGGAGAACAAAAACCTGCGCGTACCCGTATCCCGCCGCGCGGTGTTCGCCGAAGCCGACGAGCCCGCCTGGGCCGCGGAGCAGGTCTGGCGCGTGACCTCGCCCGAATCCGGCCCCGAAAACCGCTGGCTGCTGCGCTGCGATAACGCCCTCGCCGAGCTGGAGCTCCCCTTCGCCCCCACCCAAGCCCAGTCCGCCCAAATGGGCGAACAAATAGCCGCCTGGGCCGCGGCTGAGCGGCGTGTCGCCGCTGACAATGCGAGACTTCGCGTTGGGCATAAACATAAAGCTCGCCGCCCGGTAACGAAACTGGGCGGCTTGTTCTACGTTGAGGGGTGCGCCGCTATGCGTACGGCTCGCGGGCGGGCTGATGTTAACAAAGTGTTAACGGCGATTTTTCTTATTGCACTCCGGGGGAAAAGATGATAAACTGTAAGCGGAGAACAGCATAGTCTGCTTCCCGAGAAAAAAGGAGCGTGACTTTTTATGGTCAAGGTTATTGTGGGCCTGAAGGGCTCGGGCAAGACCAAGAAGCTCGTTGAGCTTGTCAGCAAGGCCGTCCGCGAGGAGCAGGGCGACGTCATTTGCATCGAGAAGGACAGGAACCTCACCTTTGATATACCCTATCAGGCCCGCCTTATTTACGCCAGCGACTACCAGATAGGTACCTTCGAGTTCATGAAGGGCTTCATCAGCGGCCTGCGCGCCGGCAATTACGACATTTCGCACATATTCATCGACAACTTCCATAAACTCTTTAACAGCAACACGGAGGCCGAGACCGTCGAGTTCCTCGATTGGCTCGCCAGCTTCGCCGAGAGCGAGGGCATCCGTTTCACCATCACCATGACCGCCGACCTCGACAGCCTCGGGGCGGAGATACGGAAGTACGTCATGGAGTAATCGAGAGAACATATTTGGCTTAAACACAAGGGCGGGGATAGATCCCCGCCCTTGGCCGTACATGACGCTATCGCCGTCCGAATAAAATCAGAATGCAGAAAAGGGGAGCCGTTTGGCTCCCCTTAGTCTGGTCCGAGTGACTGGATTTGAACCAGCGGCCTCTTGAACCCCATTCAAGCGCGCTACCATCTGCGCCACACCCGGATATGTGCTCTTTAGTGCCCGATTATCATAGCACACCGGGGCGGGAATTGCAAGTGTTTTTTGCTCTCCGGGGCAAATTTTTTCTCATGGCGGCCCGGGGCAAAACAAAAAGCCGGCGTTATAGCTAACGCCGGCCTCTCCCGCCTCTGCCGTGGGGGCCCAGATAGAACCTGCACGTCTCCGGCAGGTGGGTCGCCTCTCCTGTGCTACCTCGCTT
>DVKN01000066.1 GCA_018716005.1 Candidatus Scatomorpha stercoravium | reverse complement strand
ATGGCAGATATGAACTATCTGGCGGCAATTATCATCCCGCTCTACCTTTTGCTTACGGTTGGCCTGATGGCCTTTATCGGCCGTGGAACAAAGGGAAATCTGAAGGACTACACGCTCGGCGGCAAGGCCCTGCCCTGGTACGTGACCTCCGGTTCCATGATAGCCTCGCTTATCGGCGGCGGCACGCTCATGGGCTATGTCGGCTACTATTACCAGTTCGGCATCGAGTGGGGCTGGATGGGCGTCGGCTGCGGCCTCACGCTGCTGTTTATGGGCCTCAAGATAGCCCCGCGCATTAAGAAGCTCAACCTCAACTCCGTGGCGGAGATTTTTGCCATGCGCTATGACGCCAAGACCCGCATCGTCGCCTCCATACTTATAATGATAGGCGACTTCGCCGTGTTCTGCGCCATGATATCCTCCTTCGCCACCCTGCTGAGCGGATACGTCGGGCTCTCGCACACGGCGGCTATGGTTCTCGCCATAGTGGTCTTCATCCTCTCCACCTTCCTCGGCGGCTTCAAGGGCATCGCCTACACCGACCTGATACAGAGCATCCTGATTCTGGTCGGCGTCGTGGCGGTCGGCGTTTTCGCCTTCTTCAAGGCGGGCGCGGTCGAGGGCTTCGCCGCCTTGCCGGAGGGCATGCTCAACCCCTTCTCCGGGAATATTCCGGGCTTCACCATGGTCGGCAACGTCATCGCCCTCGTCGGAATGTTCTTTGTCAGCCAGTCCACCGTCATCCAGAAGGTCAACGCCAGCCGTTCGCCCAAGGACGCGAAGAAGGCCATGATTATGTTCGCCGTCAGCACGGGCTTCGCCATGCTGGTGTTCATCGGCAGCATGGGCCTCTCCTCCCGCGTCATTTTCGGCGACGGGATTACCAACTCCGACGACGTCATAGTCCACCTGCTCGGGGCCGTGCCGCCGCTGCTGGGCGCCATTTACGCGGCCGCCATCGTCGCCGCCGTGCTCACCACGGCCAACGCCATGCTGATGAGCTCCGGCCTCTGCTTCGCCAACGACATTATCGGCATCATGAAGCCGAATATGCCCGAGAAGAAGAAGGTGCTGGTCACCAGGACCTACATAGTCCTCGCCTCTGTCGTCGGTTATATCCTGGTCGAATACATTCCCAGCATCATCACCTGGATTATGCTGGCCTATACCATCCAGAACGCCATGATCCTGCCCATGTACGCCGGCCTAATGAGCAAGCGCATAAGCTCGCGCACCGGCTTCCTCTCCCTGCTGATTTCCGGCATCGCCATCCTTATCTGGGAGCTCACCGGCGAGCCCATGGGCATACACCCCATCTTCGTCGGCCTCGCGGCCAGCATCGTAGTGCTCATAGTCAGCGCCGCCTTCGACAAGGCCCCGCTCTCCGCCAGACAGAGCGCCCTGGTGTACGCCTACACAAACAACGTCGACTTTGTCGACCCGGAAGCCAAGGCTCAGGAGGAGTGATATGCTCTACGACCTCATTATCAAGAACGGCTTTGTAATAGACGGCACGGGAGAGTCCGGCCGCGCTGCCGACGTGGCCGTCGCCGCCGGGAAGATAGCCGCCGTCGGCCGGCTCAGCGAGTCCGACGCCAGGCGCGTCATAGACGCGCGCGGGCTCACGGTGACTCCGGGCTTTATCGACAACCACACCCACAGCGACGCCAACGCCCTCATCGATCCCTGGGCCCGCAACTCCCTGCTCCAGGGCGTCACCACCGAGGTCGGAGGCAACTGCGGCATATCCTTCGCGCCGATAAACGGCTACTCCGACAGTATCATCGCCGGCCACTACGGCGACCTGCCGGAGGATGAACGCAGGGCCCTGCTCGCCGACATCAGCTTCCCCGAGTTCATGGACAGGCTCGAAGCCCTGCCCATGGGCGCAAACATCGTCTGCTGCCTCGGCCAGGGCACGCTGCGCGCTTCCGTAATGGGCCTCGTTGAAGGGAAGGCCGACGCCGCCCAGATGGAGAGCATGCGCGCGATTATCCGCGAGGCCATGCGCTCCGGCGCTTCGGCAATGACCACCGGCCTCATCTATCCCCCCGGCTCCGTCACCGGGGAGGAGGAGCTCACCGAGCTCTGCCGCACGGTGGCCGAGTGCGGCGGGCACTACTGCACGCATATGCGCGACGAGGGCGACTCCATTGTCTCCTCCGTCGAGGAGGCGCTGCGCACGGCGAAAAATTCCGGCGTGCGGCTCGTCATCTCGCACCACAAGATTACCGGGCAGCGCAATTTCGGCCTCTCGGAACGCACGCTTGCCATGGTCGACGAGGCCAACGCGAGCGGGATGGACGTCTACTTCGACCAGTATCCCTACGTTGCCGGAGCCACCAACCTCACGGCGGCCATGCCCAAGGAGTTCACCCTCGACCGCTCAAAGCTTATCAAGGACCTCGCCGACCGCGGCTTCCGCCGCCGCGTGCTGGAGGCCATCGACCGCGGCGAGAGCGAGAGCGAGATTCTCATGCGCAGCGCCGGCGGGCCGGAGAATGTGGTCGTCAGCAACGCCGAGGGCATGCCCGAGCTGACCGGCAAGACGCTTGTCGAAGCCGGGCGCATCATGGGGCTCGACCCCTACGACGCCATGTTCGAGATAGTGATACGCACCAACGCAAACGCCATGGCCACCTTCTTCTGCATGAGCGAGGAGGACGTAATGCGCATCATGCGCCACCCGCGCACCATGTTCGGTTCCGACGCCTCCCGCGCCTCCGTTTCCAACTATTTCGGCCACCCGCGCGCCTTCGGCACCTTCAGCACCATACTCACCAAGTATGTGCGCGAGAATAAGGTTATGCCGCTGGAGGAAATGGTGCGGAAGGCCTGCCATCTCCCCGCGGTCGTCAACAACCTGCCCGGGAAGGGCCTGATTAAGCCCGGATATGACGCGGACATCGCCGTATTCGACTACGAAAATATGAAAGTCCTCTCCGGCTACGCCAATCCCGACGGCGGCAACGAGGGCTTCAGGTACGTGCTCGTCGGCGGCCAGGTCGCCGTTGAGAACGACAAGTGCACCGGCGCGCTTGCCGGCAGGCTCATCCGCGTGCCGCACAAATGAGTCCGCGGAAAAACGCGCGGCCGACCCGTGAACCGCCGCGCGGCAGCTCTAAATATAACGCACATAATCCCCGAGGCATTGCCTCGGGGATTTTGCTTAGCGGGTGAAGCGGATACGCCGGCCCGGCGGCCTGCAAGGCCGCGGACGCAAAAAACCGCCGCAGTTCCGTAGAACTGCGGCGGCATGGCACCCCTGGCGCGACTCGAACGCACTACATTCCGCTTAGGAGTACGGCGTACCATTTCGTAAATTGTTCATATCATATCTTCCCGTGTTGTTTCTTCGCAAATTGTGCTGCCTGGAGGCAGGTCAATTTGCACAAATTCCCCTGAAATATGCTGCCTTACAACGGCTTTTCAAATGTCGTATTAGCAAGGTATTA